>NZ_JBHUIZ010000003.1:0-146214 GCF_042683165.1 Tigheibacillus halophilus | reverse complement strand
TTCGAAGTCTGTCTGCGATATATTCAATATGATTGTATATGTTGGATTACATAATGAAGCCAATTTTAGTCAACTGGAAACCTCTTTTTTTAATCCCAGGGCTATCATTTTTTTAACTTTGTGATGAGGAACCTTTGTCAAACACGAGACTTCTTCTAAAGATAGCTTAGGATGCTTTAGCACAAATTCTCTGACCCTCTCGCTTTCTGTTCGACAAATACTGCACATACTAAACGGGCTGCTTTCCATTGGCTCATTGCACAAACGACAATTTCTCACCATAGCGTTCATTTCCCCACCCCTTTTAGTCAAATATTATTTTCCTATATTTTACAATATATTTTCCGTTTAGACAACACATCATTATGAATTTTTTGAAAACAAGTGCTGAATACCTATTTTCAGTAGCAGTCTTGTCGATTACTATTTTTTTTTCAATATGCTATATTTAAAAGGTGCGTTATATCTTATATAGGAGCTGATTTTTTTGATACTTGACGACATTCTGGCGTTCAACCAAAAATTTGTAGAAAACGAAGAATATAAGCCATTCGAAACCAATAATATCCCAAATAAGAAAATGGTTATCCTGACGTGCATGGATACAAGATTACAGGAACTATTGCCCAAAGCAATGAATATTCATAACGGTGATGTCAAAATGCTTCGAAATGCAGGTGCGATCATTCCTGATCCATTTGATAGCATCATGCGCGGCATTCTGGTTGCCATTTACGAACTACAAGCCGAAAAGGTTTTAATCATCGGACATCGCGACTGTGGGATGTCACACATGGATACAGATAGATTCATTCAGACAATGAAAGATAAAGGCGTGAAAGAAGAAACCATTCAAAGTCTGGAACATGCTGGCATCCATCTGCATGATGCTTTTCTTGGCTTTGATGACGTCGAAAAAGCAGTATCGCATAGTGTATCGATCGTCCGCAACCACCCGCTTCTTCCTTCTTATGTAACAGTTGATGGACTAGTCATCGACCCGAACACAGGCAAATTGGATCTTGTCACTACCAAGGGCGAATGAAAATATATTGATTAGAAGGAGCCAAGCCCCTCAGTAAATGTAAAAAAGTTGGACGGTCCCATCCTGACATGGGACCGTCCAACTTTTTATCTAGTTTAATATTTTCGTTAATCTGCACTTCAGACAACGGGTTTTTAGCTAGTTATACCCCAGCGCCCTTTTTTATTTTTTTAGAAATGGACTGATATACATATTGTTCTTCTATTGCTACATACTAAACCTATTCATCACGATTTGCGAGGGAGACTATGCAAAAAAGACCAAGTCATAAAAAGTTTCTTCCCATTACACTTCAAAAACTCGAGCAATTACTGAAAAAAGATATTGGCGGAGAACACGATTTATCTTTTGACATATATGAAAAACAAGGGAAGAAAATCGCAGTTTTTTATGTCGTTTATCAAATAAACACAGACCACCTTGAAAACTTTTTATTAACCCCTTTACTGAACAAATTGCCAAAATGGACGAAAGAGGAAATCCAGAATAACATTCCATTATCAGGGGGCAATTCCATTGATTCGCTGGAAAAAACACTGGAACAATTAATTTTTGGCTCTGTCTGTTTGTATATAGAAGGAGAGAAGGAGATCCTCACTTATTCCCTATTGAACAAAGAAAAAAGATCTCTGGAAACAGCCGAGACAGAGTCGCTTGTCCTTGGGCCTAAAATGGCCTTCACGGAATCGATCGAGACTAACTTAAACATTGTAAGGTTCCGTATTCGTTCAACTGATTTAGCGATAGAAGAATTCCAGATCGGCACGATGTCGCCGCGTATCGTTCGCATGGTTTATATGAAGTCCATTGCGAATGAAACTGATGTCAACACGATGCGCCAGCGGCTTGAAGATCTGGACGTCGATGAAATCCAGGACAGTGTGGTGTTGAAACAATATTTGGAAGACTCCCAGTGGTCGATTTTTCCGCAATTTGATTCCACAGAATTGCCGGATCGCTTCACATATAACATAACCAAGGGGAAAATCGGGGTTTTGACAGAAAACAGCCCGACTGGTTTCATTGGTCCGTCGACACTGTTCAGTTTTTTCGAATCCACAGAAGATCTGTACATGCGCTGGAATGCCGGTACTGCTTTAAGGATGCTCCGATTTATAGCCATGACCATATCGATTCTGCTGACACCGCTCTATGTGGCTGCAGTCACTTATCAATACAGTATCATCCCCAGCCAGGAGCTGATCACGCTTGGTGAATCAAGAGCATCTGTTCCCTTTCCACCGTTGCTGGAAGCCCTGATCTTGGAATTCATGATTGAACTGCTCCGGGAAGCTGGTGCACGTTTGCCGACAAAAGTCGGGCAAACGATGGGTATTGTCGGTGGTATTGTTATTGGCGAGGCAGCCGTGCAGGCCGGTTTGACCAGTAATATCCTGATCATCCTTGTTGCGATCAGCGCCCTGGCATCCTTTACAAGTCCATCCTACCTGATGAGTGTAACCATTCGTATGGTGCGTTTTCCGCTTATATTGCTGTCTGGACTTCTTGGTCTGCTTGGCATCGTGTACGGAGTTGTTTTTTTAATCATTCATCTGTTGAAGGTCACCTCACTTGGCAGACCTTTTCTCGTTCCGCTTTATCCGTTGCAATTGAAGGACTTCAATAAAGTGCTTTTCCGTTCCCCTTTTGAGTTCAATAGCCGGCGAGCGAAATCCTATCGTCCGAAGAAAATTCGCCGTTACAACAAACAAGAGGCAAAGGTAAAGCATGATAATCAAAATTAGGTGAGATAATGGAAATTAATGTAAAAAATTCCCCAGGAGATACCTTCCGTGCATTTTATATGTTTTTTATCCTGGGCGGTGTCCAATTGGGAGTCGGCATCATGGGGGCGCCTCGCTGGATATTCATCCAAGCGCATCAGGATTCGTGGCTGTCCATTTTGATATCCGGGGCAGCCATGATCCTTGTCTTAAGCGTGATGCTGCTTATCCTAAAACAGTATGACAATGCGGACATATTGGGGATTCAGGTCGATATTTTCGGCAAATGGCTCGGTTCCTTCCTAGGGATTATTTATATCCTTTATTTCTTCATGGCCAACACCACGATATTGATGAATTACATAGAAATCATACAGGTTTTTCTTTACCCGACGTTACCTGCCTATGCTCTCGGCTTTCTAATATTGACGCTGATTATTTATGCATTGAACGGGGGGATGCGCACTATTGTGGGATTGACGTTTTTGTTCTTTTTGATCTCACAGCTGCTTGCCCTCCTCTTATACAAGCCAATCGAGCTGATCGATTGGTATCATTTTCTGCCGATGTTCCAGTCTTCTCCCATCGAGTTGCTGAAGGGGGCCAAAGCGACAACCTTCACTGTCCTCGGCTTTGAAATGCTGTTTTTCCTGTACCCTTTCATTGGAGATAAAGAGAAACTTAAACGCCCTGTATTTCTAGGCATTTTGTACACCACTTTTATTGTTCTGCTGGTGACATGTATTGCCATCGGCTATTACAGCTTGGAAAATCTTCCTTATGTGGAGTGGAGTGTGCTCACGCTTTATAAATCGATTTCCTTCCCTTTCATCGAGCGGCTGGATTATATTGTCATCATGATGTGGATCATGGTAGTCATCCCTGCAAATGTATTTTTGATGTGGTGTATGTCCCATGGTGTCCAGCGTCTGTTCGGCCTTAATGAAAAGGTGGCCATGTATGGGATTGCCCTGGTCACCCTTGGGATTGTCTCCTTTGTCAAATCGGATGCTGCTGTATTGGAATCTACCAATTGGATAGCTAAGATCGGTTTCTGGATCGCTTTTGTATATCCGTTCGTTTTGCTTCCCTGTGTCTATCTAAAAAAATTCATCCAAAAAAAGAAGCAGCAAAAAAAAGGAAATGGAGGTGGTCATGACGATGCTTAAGAAGCTCTTCTGTTTCATATCACTGATTTGCCTATGCGGCTGCATACCCACGCAGCAACTGGAGCATCTTGGCATCATCTATGCGGGGGGTATTGATAAGACAGATGATGACAAATTACTACTGACAGCTGTCATCAATCAATTTGAATCACAGTCAAAAAACAAGACAAAAATTGTCACAGGAGAAGCGAAAACATTGAAAAGCGCTGTCGAAAACGCAAACCTTGAAACGAACTTCCAGCTTACCACCGGAAAAGTGCAACTCGATTTGTTCGGCCTTGAGACTGCCAAACGGGGGATCGGCTCCTTTATCGATGCTTTGGCAAGGGATTCCACCATCCCTGATACAATGTATCTTGCCGTCAGCCAAACCCCGGCAAGAGATTTGATCACCATCCAGAACAAGGCTATTTCCGTGAACACAGGGCAATTTTTGCACGACGTCATCGAAAGGAATTCAAGTGACCACCTTTTTCCAATTGTGACACTTGTCAAATTCCAAAGCAGCATGTTCGATGTTGGACGCGATCCCATCCTGCCATTGTTCGAATTGCAGGGGAACATCCCAAAAATGACTGGTATTGCCATTTTCAAAGATGATCGTTATGTCGGCAAACTGTCCATGAATGATAAATACTTGTTCAATTTACTCGAGAAGCGAATCAAAGAAGAGCGTTTTGAAGCTTCCATTTCCGCCAAAGCTTTAAAAAAAATCATACGCTCACCGATGAACCAAGATGAAAAAAACGTCAACATGGCTTTCGAAATTGTTAATGGCAAAGGAGACATCGATGTTGCCAATATGGATAAATTGGAGTTTACCATCAATGTGCAAATGAATGTCACTCTTATGGAAACAACTAAAGAATTAAAGCTGAATACTCAAAAATCGATGAAAATAATCGAAAAAGAGATACAAAAAGAACTGACCCAGAAGTATAAAAATATACTGGCCCACTTACAGGAACTTAACACAGACGCCTTTGGATTCGGAGATGTCTATCGAGCACACAAAACTGGCAGCAAGCTGACAAAATCTGAATGGCGCCGCTTGTTCCCGGATATCAAAACAAAATTCAATATCGATGTCAGATTGATCGGCCACGGCGAGATCTCCTAAAATTGTATAATGCTTAAGACCGTTTCTGGAACGATAGCAAACGATAAATGCACCTGTTTACAAGTGTTTTTCAAAAGATGGGAACCCGGTTGAATGTTTCTATAACCGGATTCCCTCTGTTTATCAACCTTGTGAAACCATTGCCTCGTTTTCTACAGCTTCATCGGCCACCAAACCGGACAGTACATGCACACGTAATATGAACCCGACCAACTTTTTGTCTTCATTGACAACTGCCAGCGGATATTTGCTGTCCAGGGCTTTCGGTATCAAATCATTAATATACTCATCTTTACCAACGAGCGTGTAATCCTGTCGCAAAACATCTGGCAATCCCTTGTTCATTTTAATTCCCTCTATTGCGTCGTCGATCGTGACAATACCTTGAACGATCCGTTTCCTATCGACAACGAACACACTTGAAATTCCATTCTCTTCCATTTCTTTCATGGCGACATTCAATCCGTCTTTCATCGATACCAAGGCATTTGGCTTAATCATGATGTGCTCTGCCTGAAAGATTTTTGACCGGTCGATATCCTTAATGAATTCGGATATATAGTGATCAGCCGGTGAAGCAATAATTTCTTCCGGTGAGCCTACTTGAACGACATGCCCATCCTTCATTACAGCCACTCTGTCTCCAAGTTTAAATGCCTCATTAACATCATGAGTGATGAAGACGATCGTTTTTTGCAGTTTCTCCTGAATATCCAATAGCTCCAGTTGCATTTCCCGGCGGATCAGCGGATCCAGCGCACTGAAAGGTTCATCCATCAGCAGAATATCGGGGTCATTGGCAAGAGCCCGAGCAAGCCCGACGCGCTGCTGCATTCCGCCTGATAATTCACTGGGATACTTCCCTTCATACCCCTTTAAACCGACTGCTTCAATATTCTGTAAGGCAATTTCCTTTCGTTCTGCTTTTGAAACACGGCGGATTTCCAATCCATATTCCACATTCTCAAGAATTGTCCTGTGACTGAAAAGGCCGAAATGCTGAAAGACCATGGCTATTTTCTCCTGACGGAAAAGTCTCAGTTTTGTATGGTTATATGTCGTAATATCTTGACCTTCTATATAGATAGCTCCGTCTGTCGGCTTGTTCAACAGGTTCAGGCAGCGGATTAAGGTCGATTTACCACTTCCTGACAAACCCATGATGACGAACATTTCTCCTTTTTGAATGTCGAATGAAGCATCATAAACTCCCACCGTATGATTCGTCTCGGCAAGTATTTCCTGCTTATCCTTTCCAGATCTTATTAAAGGAACAACTGAATTAGGTTTCGGGCCGAATATTTTAGAAACATGCTCCAGCTTGATCTGCGTAGTCATTAAAGCGCCCCCTTGTGTTTTTGAAACTTGTCGGCAATACCATTGGTAATTCTATCGATAATAATTGCCAAAAACACGATACTGATACCTGCCTCGAACCCCATGGCAATATCGATGCGATTAATGGAAATCAATACCTGCTCCCCAAGACCTTTTGCACCGACCATCGAAGCGATCACTACCATTGCCAAGGCCATCATGGTCGTTTGATTGACACCGGTCATCATGGTTGGCATCGCTTGGGGCAGCTGAATTTTTCGTAGCATTTGCCATCTGGAGGATCCGAAGGACAAGGCAGACTCGATTACTTCTTTGTCAACACCGCGGATAGCCAGTTCTGTCAGCCGAATGACCGGGGGCAGCGCATATATCAGTGTCGCAAAAATAGCGGACACATTCCCCAGGCCGAAAAAAAAGATTGCAGGTATCAAGTAAACAAAGCTTGGCATGGTCTGCATGGCATCTAACAGTGGCCGCATGACAGCAGAAAAACCATGGCTGAAGGCCATCCATATGCCAACAGGTATACCGATGACCAAACATACAATCACAGCTGTGACTATAATCGCAATGGTAGTCATCATATCTTCCCATAAACCGAATGTTCCAATCAAAAAAATGAAAGCCGCATAAAGAACACCGGAAAAGAATGTTTTAAAATACCATCCGATCAAAAAAATGACCAAAATAAACGCCCACCATGGTACCCATATCAAAAAATCTGAAATACCATTGATCGTTCGTGAAGATACAAAAAAGATGAAGTCAAACAACCCCTGAAGTGTATCCCCTAAAAAAGTCACAAGTTTGTCGGCATAGTCTCCTAAATGAAAGTGTAAATCTGGAAATGTCATCATATATGCAAAGCTGCAAACACGCAGCTATGTCACCTCTCTTTCATATTTTTACAGCTGGTCAAAAAACAGCCGGCCAAACAAATGGCCAGCTGCCCCACCTTTCTTACAGAGCATCCTTCACTTTTTTGGCTACATCGTCCTTCACCCATGATCCCCACAAATCTTCATGCTTCTTCATCCACCAAACAGCTGCTTCCTCAGCAGATGCATCTTTTTCTTTCATATAATTTAATGCTTCCTCCGTCAAATCGTTGCTTGTTTCATATTTTTTTAAAAATGCTACGACTTCTGGCGCCTGTTTTTCCATATCTTTGTTAACTGCAACAACAACATCATTTGGCGGGAATGCTGTACTTTTGTCTTTATTCCATTTTTTTTCATCAAATGGTGCTTCTTCCAGCAGTGTCAAATCGTATTTGGCTGTCACCCAAGTTGGCGACCAATAATAGCCAACCCAAGGTTTTCCTGATTCATAAGCTTTTTTCAAATCAGCTACCGCCGCTGAATCAGACCCTGGTATAAAATTGTTCATTGTTTCATCCAGTCCGTATGTTTTGAACTTCTCGGTAATTGCTTTTTCAACTTCCCATCCGCTTGGACCATTAATAATGCGCCCCCGTCCTGAATCCTCAGGATCCTTGAAAACATCCGGATATTTTTTTAAATCAGCTACTGTTTTCAAGTCCGGGGCCATTGGTTTGATACCACGATCTTTATCACCTTTGATCACATAGGTGGGAACATATAATCCCTGATCGTTGTCATCAAAATTGGTGGATACTTTTTTGATGTCGCCTTTTTTGATTGCCTCATCATAAACTTCTTTGATATTGTCAGTCCAAATTTCCATATACACATTGATATCACCCCTGCGTAACCCTTGAATTGTGGCTGCAGTCGAACCCGAAGTGACATCTGTCTTATAGCCGAAGCCTTCTTCAATGATCTTCTGCGCTATGCTGTTGTGTACCCTAATGCTGTCCCACCCGGCATCAGCAAAAACAATTTTGTCGATTTTATCCTTGCTTGCTGAATCAGATCCGCATGCTGCCAATACCGCCAGCATGGCAGCAAAAAGAAATATGGTTATTTTTTTCATCTCAGTGAAATCCCCCTCATATAATTTTCGTGTTGCGAATTACGGATAATTCAAATTGTGAAGTTATAATAAAATGGTGCAACATGGAAAAGCTGTGGAATGGTTGGCAAATGCCGCAGATTAGATCGAAAAGTGTAACATGTTAAGGTTACCGAAATAACAGGATATGCTCAAACGCGTTATTTGTTTATAATTCACGATTTTTTCTGATTATTAGGATTCTCTTAGGTTTTTTCTCCATCATTTATTGTTCTTTTACAATATGCGTCCTATTACGCCGGAATTCTCGTGTTTTACGACTATTGTCTTCCTAAAAAATACTGTTTGGAAGTATGTTATGATTTACCCATCATTTTCTAAAAATAAACCATTTTTTAATTAATTTTAAAATTGTTTTTTCTCCCATGTTTTCTTGGCATCAAAGATACAACATGCTACACTAAAATAGTTCAATACGTGAACTATTCAGTTGTTAAACGTTCTTGGAAAGGAATGAGTTTTTCATTGGAACTAGAAGAATTGGTAAATCGCTATCAGATAGCGATGAACACGGTATATCGCGGTGTCAATACATTGATGAAGGATAAAATCAGTACAGAAATCACCATCGATCAATTTCCAACATTACAGTACATAGCTTCTCATCAGGATTGTACCAGCACTGAAATTGCTGCTATCTTCGGAATTGGAAAAAGTGCTGTAACCGCACAAATCAACCGTATGTTTGAGAAAGGTTTCCTCACAAGGACACGTGACGCCAATGACAGAAGAATCGTCTATTTAAGCACTACCAAGGCGGGCGAACAGCTTGTATCCCAAACAGAAAGAACACTGTATCAATGTCTAGGACCAGTTCTAGGTAATTTTACAGAACAAGATATACATCATTTTCTTGAATTACTTGAGAAATTGGCTCATTTAATGGAAATACAAGCGAAAGGAGAAAAGCTATCATGAAACACATTATCAAATTTCGCTGGCTCGTCGGGGCTGCTTGGCTGATAGCAGCATTGTGTTTATTCATCTTTGCCCCGGATTTACAACAGCTTGTACAGGAAAAAGGACAGATGAGCGCACCTGAGGACTCCCCATCAGTCCAAGCCAGCAAATTACTGGACAAAATGAACCCTAACAGCGCAAAAGACAATGCTAGTGCTGTGCTGGTATTTCATGAAAAAAACGGCATCAGTAAATCTGAAAAAGATTCTGTCGGAAAGGCAATCGAGATTTTAAAGAGTAAAAAAGATCAGCTCGGTGTCTCGGACATTCTCGATTTTCGGGATGACCAAGCGATTGCCGATCAAACTGTGTCCAAAGATAAAAAAACGATTATGGTACCTTTCAATGTTTCTTTGGACGAACAAGAAATCGATGAATCACGACATAAAATTTACAATGCTGTGAAATCGATCAAAGTGGAGCATTATTTAACCGGTGAAGAATATATTAGCCAAGACATCGTGAAAAACTCTGAAGAAGGTCTGAAAAAAACAGAGATCATCACAGTTGGCTTGATTCTAGTCATTCTGTTTGTCGTTTTCAAATCATTCATCGCCCCATTGATTCCATTACTGACAGTTGGGATCAGTTATTTAGCAGCACAGGGAATCGTTTCAATTCTGGCTGACACAACCAATTTTCCCTTATCGACATTCACCCAGATTTTTATGGTCGCGGTCATGTTCGGTATCGGGACAGACTATTGTATACTGCTTATCAGCAGGTTCAAGGAAGAAATGGAACATCAGGATTCGGTGAAAGATGCGGTCATCGCAACCTACCAATCCAGCAGTAAGACCATTTTGTTTGCTGGTCTGGCAGTGCTGATCGGTTTTTCTACCATCGGTCTTTCCAAATTTTCATTATATCAATCCGCTGTGGCAGTTGCAGTAGGCGTCGCGGCTGTACTGCTGGCATTGTTTACACTTGTACCGTTTTTCATGGTGCTTCTCGGCAAAAAACTTTTCTGGCCATTTGATAAAAGCATCTCCCATAAAGAAAGCGGACTGTGGATACGACTCGGCAACTTTTCGTGGGCGCGCCCGCTTTGGTCTTTGATCATCATTTTAATGGTTACAGTCCCGCTGCTGTTGACGTACAATGGCACGAAATCCTACAATTCTCTTGCAGAACTCAGCTCCGATTATGATTCTGTCAAAGGATTCAACGCAATCGCAGACAGTTTCGGGCCGGGACAGACCATGCCGGCGACAGTAGTCTTGCAGTCGAAAAAGCCGGTTGAGGAAACAGGAGATTACCAGGATGTTGAAGATATTACAAATCTATTAGCCCAAATGGAAGGTGTCAAAGAGGTTCGCAGCGCAACGCGTCCTGCCGGAGACATGATTGCCGATTTCAAGGTAGACAATCAAACGGATGCACTGGCAAAGGGAATCGGACAAAGTAATAAAGGGCTCAAAAAGATACAGTCCGGGCTGTCCGATGCATCCTCTGAACTTAAAAAAGCAAACCCGCAGCTTGAAGATGCCAAAAGTGGTGTCAGCCAGCTGATGAAAGGCACGAACGATGCCAAAAACGGTATTGGAGATCTTAGTAAAGCCTTATCCGATATACAAAAAGGCATTTTCTCCGGGGCAGATGGCGCAGGCAAAATAAAAAACAACTTACAGGGGATGAAAGATAATCTTGACCAAACGATAGATGGAAATCGCAAAATACTGGCGGGATACGAACAATTCGCTTCCCAAATCAAAGATTTCTCCACTATCGGCAATGATATCGATTTAGACCAGCTTGGCGATCCAAGCCAGTTGAACGATTTGATTAGTACCTTGCAAGGTGGGAAAAAGAATGTCACGACCATGCATGATAAAGCTGTCAAGAGCAATCCGGAACTGGCCAAAGACAATGAATTCCAGACTTCCTATCAAACGACGATTGGGCAATTAGACACAGCCATCGATGGTGTGAAAAGCGTTCAGGAGGAAATGAAAAATATCCGGCAGCAATATGGCAAACTTGGCAACGTAAAGGATATCCTGCAGCAAAAAGTCGTCACACCTCTTGACCAGCTCAACCGTAATTTCAAGAAAAACATTGATGGACAGCAGGAAATTTCAAATGGTATTGGCAAAATGCTCGGCGGTATCAATGACTTGCAATCCGGGTTGAACCAGGCTGGAAACGGTCAAGGGAAAGTAGTCGGACAACTGCCTAGCCTGCGGGACGGGCTGGCAAAAATATATGGCGGCCAAAAAGATTTGAAACAAGCCTTCACCGATATGCAGGATCAACTCGGAGAACTTTCCAACGGGTTGAACGACAGTTCGGACGGACTGAAAAAAATCAGTGGCGGCCTGACGGATGTCCAAGAATATTTGAAAGATATGGATGCAAGTTCAGACAATCCTGTTGTCGTCATACCTGACGAAGCCATCCATAATAAAGATTTTCTTGAGGGAGCGAAACAATATCTCTCTTCTGATAAAAAAATCACCAAATTCGACGTGGTTCTCGAAGCCAATCCATACGCAGCAAAAGCCATTGATATGATTCAAAAAATCCAGGAACAGACAGACACGGCCAAGCGGGGAACCATTTTTGATAAAAGCGAACCTGAAATTGCAGGTGTCAGCAGTACGAACCATGACTTGCAAACCGTATCGGATGAAGACTATTCACGGACAGCTGTATTGATGCTGATCGGGATTTTCATCATTTTGATTATTCTGCTGCGTTCTTTGATCATGCCGATCTATTTGATTGGTTCATTGCTTTTGACATATTTCACTTCTATGGCTGTCGGCGAATTCATTTTCGTTAACCTTGCCGGCCAAGATGGTATGACTTGGGCGGTACCATTCTTTGCATTCGTGCTGCTAATGGCTTTAGGAATAGACTACAGCATTTTTCTGATGGGACGTTTCAATGAGCATACTGGAGAAGGCAGCCTGAAAGAGGTTCTATTATCTGCAATGGGCAATATGGGAACAGTCATCATCTCAGCTGCTGTCATTCTTGGCGGAACTTTCGGAGCAATGCTGCCATCAGGCGTTTTATCGATTTTGCAAATAGCGACAGTAGTCCTGACAGGACTCTTCTTATACGCCATTGTCATTCTGCCGCTATTCATTCCATTGATGGTGCGCATGTTTGGGGAAGCAAATTGGTGGCCATTCGGAAGGAAAAAATAATTACAAAAAGGCTTGGACACAACTAGCCAAGAATAACCAAAAATGGGTTGGATCATCAAAAACCGATGATCCAACCCATTTTTTAAAATTTCTCAGAAGGTTCGAGCACCATAAGGTTGTGCAAACGACCAAAATTTAAACGCAGTCGTATCAATCCAGCTTCAATTTCGTTTCTTTTAATCAATTCTTTGCAAGTTGTTTGATAATATCAATTACTTTATCGCGTGATTTACCACTTTTATAAGAAGTCATATTTTCCTTAATACTTGCAGCTTCTTCCTTAAGCTTCAACACCCTTTGGATAAGACGCTCATTAGTCAGTGCTTCTTCCTCGAGTACATGGGCATAGCCTTTTTCTGCAAATGATTTAGCATTGATGATTTGGTCCCCCCTGCTGGCACCCTTCGATAACGGAATGAGCAGCATCGGAATACGCAATGCAGCAAATTCAAAAATAGCATTTGATCCGGCACGAGAAATGACAAAATCTGTCATAGCGAATATGTCATTCAACTCCTCATTCACATATTCAAACTGTTTATAGCCAAATTTATTGATTGTTTTATCCACCTTGCCAGTGCCGCAAATGTGAACAATATTAAATACCTCCAGAAGTTCCTCAAGGCATTCCCTGACAGCATCATTGATTTTTTGAGCGCCTGCACTTCCTCCCATGATCAGAAGAACCGGTTTTTGACCGGTAAAATCGCACAATCGCATCCCTTTTTCTTTGCTGCCTGCGAATAGCTCCTCTCGAATAACTGCGCCTACATGCACAGCCTTTTTTTCAGGCAAATATTGCATTGTTTCTGAAAAGGTGGCCAGTATCTTTTTGGCAAATGGCATCGCGATTTTGTTGGCCAGTCCAGGTGTGAAATCAGATTCATGAATCACCGCCGGCACACCACGCATTCTCGAGGCAAGCAATACCGGAACAGAAACGAATCCACCTTTTGAAAAAATCACTGCGGGCTTGCGCTTACCGATGATCCGCCACGCTTGCATCGTTCCTTTCAATACTTTGAATGGATCCTTGAAATTTTCTTTGGACATGTATCTGCGGAGCTTTCCTGTTGAAACAGGGTAGTAATCCACACCATCAAGCGACTCGATCAGATTGCGTTCAATTCCATTCTTTGAACCGATATAGTCAATTTCCCAGCCTTCTCTCTGAAAAACAGGAATTAATGCCAAATTGACAATAACATGACCTGCTGTCCCTCCGCCGGTAAATAAAATTCGTTTTCTTTGCATTTGATAATTTTCCTCTCTTTCACCATGACGCTTTGCGCAGTATAATAAATGGATATGCGGTTCATTTAAGTGTAAACGAACTTACCCATTAATCGTATTAAAAAAACATCAAAAAGGAAAGACATTTATCCATAAACAAAAACCCTTGGAGAGAAAATGGCTTTATTTGTGGTCATTCTCTTCCCCATTCTAATCACGCAAGTGAGTATATACTTGATGAACGGATTCGATACCACCATCTCTAGACGTGTCAGCATCCCCATTTAACTGATGTGGCAGTTGATTCAAGTCTGTGGATACCATTTTTCCCCGGCGTCACTGGCATTTTGATTGCTCTTACACCAATCGTTGCCCATTTACGCGAGGCTGTTAAAAGAACAGACCAATTCAAGGTGCGCTGCGAGGCTATAAGGATGTCCATTTCACTTTTGCCGTGTCACGCTTATCCTATTGTGCCATTGAATTCCAAGTGGCTAGCTGCTTGCCAAATATACCAGTTTGGAACCCTTCGGATACTGGGTGGGTATCATCATCGGGCTCAGCTGCGGTGCGATAGCTCTCCTGTTTCGGCTTTATCATATAACAAAAAGGACAGATCCCTGCTGTTTAGAAAGTGTAGAAACTTTCAAGCAGCAGATGCTGTCCCATTTTTTTATAAGAATAGTCCTGTGATCGTTGCTGAAAGTAATGATGCCAACGTGGCACCAATCAGCAGTTTCATACCGAAGGCAGACACTTGCACCGCCTTTTTCTGATCAATTCCTTGCACTGTTCCGGCAATAATGCCAATCGAGGAGAAGTTCGCAAAGCTCGTAAGGAATACAGAGACAATGCCGACCGTTTTTTCACTCATATCACCTAGCATTTTTTGAAAATCGAGCATGGCAACGAACTCATTCGTTACAATTTTGGTCCCCATGATTCCGCCCGCTTTAACCACTTCATCCACCGGAATACCGATCAAAATACCAAGCGGCGATAATATATAACCAAGAATCTGCTGCAATGTCACTCCTGCAAATACGAATTGAATAAGCCAGTTGATCACATCCAGTGAAGCGATAAATGCTATCAGCATCGCAGCAACAATCAAAGCGACTTTTCCGCCATCAAGCGCGCCATTGCCCATTGCTTCAAAAATGCTGCTCGCACCGGAAACATCGTGCACATCAACCTTATCTTCCTCTTTAGATACTTTTACCGGTGCGATAATCGATGCGACAATCAAGGCGCTGAACATGTTGAGAGGCAAAGCCAGTAATACATATTTCGGAGGCAGGATCTGCAGATACGAACCGACTATGGATGCTGATACAGATCCCATGGCAGATGCGCTCACAATAAACAACCTGTTTTTTTCTAAATGATGGAATTGTGATTTGATCGCCAACAACGCTTCTGATTGGCCAAAGAATATGCTGTTTACTGCATTAAAAGACTCTACCTTTGGTACACCGGTAATTTTCGATATGAAGGCACCGATATATTTGATGAACAAAGGCAATATTTTTAAATAAGTCAAAACGGATAGTATCGTCGCAAAGAAAATGATCAGCATCAGCACATTGAAAAAGAATACACCGCTGTCTTTCGTGACCACCCCTCCAACAACAAAATTGATGCCATCCATCCCAAACTCGATAAGCTTATTGAAGACTGCCGAAATACCATTAATAATGGCCTGTCCAATTTTTGTCGAAAACATGAACCATGTGATGATCGCCTGTGCAATAAGCATCACGATGATTCCTTTCAAGTTGATGTTTTTCCGATCATTAGACATCAAATAGGAAATGGCCAGAATAACGATAATTCCCACCAGACCCAATAGAATTCCCATATGTATCCTCCTCATGATGACTCTTTATGTTTAAACGACGTTCACTTTCAGTTGTAATTCCTATCCATGAAAACCGTTCCATTAACTATGCTAGCATGATGTCAGACGTCTTGCAACTACATTTTTGTACCAATTAATACACCCTGATTTCGTTCTATGATGGCTAGAAACTCTCACGAACTTTTCTAGAACCACTCTGTTAATTAAGGGGAGCTGCAGCCGTTCACAACCCGTTCTTCCCTCCTTCGTGGGTGGGATTTTTATAGTATTTCCCTACCCTCCATATTTTTGCAAAGAAACCTGCTATTTTTCAATAAACATACAAAAACACTGCAAAAATTGCATTTGCAGTGTTTTGTGTCAAACAGCACATTAATGTGCAGGGAAGAAAATCATTTGCAGCAGGAAAATAAGGCCGAATAAGTAAATGATCCAATGAACGTCCTTTCCTTTTCCTGTTACAAGCTTCAACAAAGGATAAGTGATAAAACCGATGGAGATCCCAGTTGAAATACTGGAAGTAAGCGGCATTGTCAAAATAATGGCAAATGCCGGAAATGCTTCATCAAATGTTTTCCAGTCGATGCGAGCCAACCCTTCCATCATAAAACAGCCCACGATGATCAGTACTGGCGCAGTGATTGCAGGTAAATCGGAAATCGCTCCAATAACCGGAGTAAAGAAAATCGATAAAAGAAATAAGAATGCAACCACAATGGATGTTAAACCGGTACGGCCTCCTGCAGCCACACCGGAGGTAGATTCCACATAAGCTGTCGTGGGAGTAGTCCCAAACATGGATCCAACTGTTGTTGCTGTCGCGTCAGATAAAAGAGCTGCCTTGGCCCTTGGAAGCTTGCCATTTTTCATGAAGCCGGCCTGCTCTGCTACACCGATTATCGTTCCAGTTGTATCAAAGATAGTAACAAGAAGAAAAGCAAAAACAACCGTATATAACCCATTGGCAAAAACGCCACCAATGTCCAAATCAAAAAATACAGGTACCGGAGGCATGGAAACAGCTTTTGTAAATTCCAGCTGTCCGGTGAAATAGCCAATCACTCCGGTCGCTAACATACCAATAAACAAAGCCCCCTTGACATTCCAAGCCATGAAAATCAGAGAAATGAACAGCCCTGCCAGTGTCAGCAATGTAACTGGTTGGTGCAAGTCGCCGAACCCCACCATGTTCGTTTCATTGGCAACAACAATCCCTGATTGTCTCAAACCTAAAAATGCGATAAACAACCCGATTCCAGATGTAATACCAAATTTCAGAGACGGCGGAATTGCTTGAATCAATGTTTCACGCAAGGCCGTAAAACTTAGCAAGATAAAAAGAAGGCCGGCCAAAAATACAGCTCCGAACACGATTTGGTAAGAAACATCATGAGAAGCCACAACTGTTGCAAAATATGCATTCATCCCCATTCCTGGGGCTATAGCAATCGGATAATTAGCTGCTAGCGCCATGAAAACCGTACCAATCACTGCCGAAATGACTGTTGCCATGAACACTTGATCAAAAGGTACTCCAGTGGAGGAGAGAATTGCCGGATTCACAACAACAATGTAGACCATCGTTAAAAAAGTTGTGATACCCGCGAGGATTTCAGTTTTCACATTCGTATTGTTTTCTTTTAGTTTAAATAAATTTTGCATGGTAAGCACCTAGCTTTCCGAATAATAATATCAACCTTTATAATATTATTCGAAAACAACTTGTTTTTCAAGCTGTTTATGTAAAATCTTATTTTTTTGTTCAGATTTAAAACTAGCTGGCATTTTAGGGGCAGGGTACTGAAAGCTAATGTAAAAGCCCGTTACGACTAGTATGCCGTAACGGGCTTCAAACATTCAAACATTAACCTTCAAGCAATAAATCATATGGATCTTCCAGCATTTGCTTAATACGTACAAGGAATTGAACAGCTTCCGCTCCATCTACGATTCGGTGGTCGTAGGATACTGCTAAATACATCATCGGGCGTACTTCTATTGATCCGTCAGGCATAGCCATTGGACGTTTGATGATATTATGCATACCCAAAATGCCGACTTGCGGTGCATTCAAAATCGGTGTGGACATCATGGATCCGAATGTGCCGCCGTTTGTAATCGTAAATGTTCCGCCTTGCAAATCATTCATACCAAGTTTTTTATCGCGGGCTTTAACACTCAAATTCTTGATTTCTTTCTCCACACCTGCAAAGTCCAGACGGTCCGCATCACGGACAACCGGAACCACCAGGCCGTCATCTGTAGATACAGCGACACCGATGTCATAGAACTTCTTGATGACAAGTTCATTGTCCTGAATCTCCGCATTCAATAGTGGGAATTCCTTCAATGCTCCAACGACCGCTTTTGTAAAGAAGGACATAAAACCAAGTTTAACCCCATGTTTGTCTTGGAACTTTTCTTTACGCTCACTGCGAAGCTTCATGATATTTGTCATATCCACTTCATTGAAAGTAGTCAGCATAGCTGCAGTGTGCTGCACATTTACAAGATTTTTCGCAATGGTCATGCGACGACGTGTCATTTTTACACGTTCCACCGGCTTATCAAATGTCGTTTTTTCCGATGGCTTGCTATCCTCTTTTTTAGCGGGCTTTTGAGAAGGCTCGCTGCTGGCACTTGCGGCTGCTTCCACATCCTCTGGACGGATTCTGCCAAGTGGATCACGTGGGCTAATCTTGCTTAAGTCAATATTGAGTTCTCGAGCTCGTTTACGTGCTGCTGGTGAAGCAATCACGTCTTGCTTGCTGGAAGAAGATTCTTGTTCCGAATTAGATTTTTCTTCTTGTTTCTCTTCTTGTTGAGGAGCAGCGTCTTTCTTGTCTTCCGCTTTTTCTTCCTTCGCCTCTTCAGCAGATGTATCACCGCTTGCTTCCCCGTTTTCATCAATTTTTGCGATGATATCGCCAACTTCGACATCATCTCCCTCTTCATGAACGATTTCTGTAATAACGCCAGTGTGGTCAGAATTGACCTCTACGTTGACTTTGTCAGTCTCCAATTCGACAACCGGATCGCCTTTTTCTACTTTATCGCCCTTTTTGACAAGCCATTCAGCAATTGTTCCTTCTGTAATGGATTCGGCTAATTCTGGTATTTTTATCTCTTTCACTGGGAATCTCCTCCTATGATAGGATTGATAGCTGATTTAATGATTTCGTTTTGTTCCATTTTGTGTACGTTTGGTTCTCCGACTGCTGGCGACGAACGATCCGGACGGCCGATGTAGCGTAGTTGCTGATGATTCTGAAGATGCTTTCGCAAATAGTCATCGACAAAGTTCCAAGCTCCCATATTTTTAGGTTCTTCCTGGACCCAAACGATTTCTTCAAGATTTGGCATATCTTTGATT
This sequence comes from Tigheibacillus halophilus, assembly GCF_042683165.1. Classification (NCBI taxonomy): domain Bacteria; kingdom Bacillati; phylum Bacillota; class Bacilli; order Caryophanales; family Bacillaceae; genus Tigheibacillus; species Tigheibacillus halophilus. The sequence continues at coordinate 127,241 of NZ_JBHUIZ010000003.1, read as the reverse complement.
TCTTTCAGCAAATCTTTTTCCGGGAATGGATAGATTTGTTCTAAACGCAATATACGGAGCCAATCGAATTTGCCTTCTGCTTTTTCCAATGCGTCCTCGATATCAACCATTACTTTTCCACTGCCGATTAGAAGCCGCTTCGCGTTTTTCTTGCTGATTTTCAGACCTGGCTGGTTGCGGAATGGTTGGAACTTCCCTTCAGAAAATTCTTCCGGTGCAGACGCCACACGTTGATTACGCAACAGACTTTTCGGCGTCATCAACACTAACGGACGTGCTTCTTCCCTGCCGCGCATAGCAGCTTGCCTGCGAATCAAATGGAAAAACTGTGCAGAGGATGTCACATTTGCAACAATCCAGTTATTTTCCGCTGCCAGCTGCAGATAGCGCTCCAAACGTGCACTGGAATGCTCTGGCCCCTGTCCTTCATAACCATGTGGCAGCAGCATGACCATATTGGATTTGTCACCCCATTTTGCTCGAGCAGCAGCAATAAACTGGTCAAAAATGACCTGAGCTGCGTTGGCAAAATCACCAAACTGTGCTTCCCATAACACAAGGGTTTCAGGTGACTGGATGCTGTATCCATACTCGTAACCTAGCACACCTGCTTCTGAGAGTGGACTATTGCGAATATCAAACGTCACATCCGTACGTTCCAAACCATGCAACGGACAGTAATTATCATTGGTTTCAGCATCGTGCAATACCATATGTCTGTGAGCAAAGGTTCCACGCTGTGAATCCTGACCGGTCAGCCGGATTGGGATACCATCACGTAAAATAGATGAATACGCCAAAGCTTCCCCAGCTCCCCAGTCTACTTTATTGCCATCCTCAAGCATGTTTTCACGGCGTTTGAGTATTCTCTCAACCTTTTTAAAGCCCTTGAAACCTTCCGGACGTTTAAGCAGCTGGGTATTGATTTCCTGCAGTTCATCCAATGAAACCGCTGTTTCAAACCCTTCCAATCCATTTTTCAGCACTTCCGGCATACGTTTTGGCTCTGGATTACCGACATCTTCCTTCATGCCGTCATAAATGGAACGCAGAGCTTTTTCCCTATCCTCTTTCAATGAACTATACCATTCACTATCTATTGTTCCTTTATCCTGCAAGGCATTAGCATAAACCTTTGCAGGTGTAGGATGTGCATCGATATCTTGATATAGTGTCGGCTGTGTCGCCCTTGGTTCATCCATCTCATTATGGCCATAACGTCGGTAACCGACTAAATCAATTAAAATATCTTTATGAAATTTTTGACGGTAATCATATGCTATTTTTATAGCTGAAACACAAGAGATAGGATCATCTCCATTGACATGGATGACCGGAATCTCATAACCTTTGGCTAAGTCACTTGCATACCTTGTGGAACGCCCGTCTTTTTGGTCAGTAGTATAACCTACAAGGTTATTAGCAATAATATGAAGGGTACCACCGGTAGTGTACGCAGGCAATCCGCTTAGGTTCAATGTTTCAGCTACAATCCCTTCTCCGATGAAAGCAGCGTCGCCATGTATTTGCACAGGTATCGCCTTATTGAAATCCTGTTCAGGATATCCACTATGTTTGCGTTCATCTTGTGCAGCTCTGGCAAACCCTTCGATAACAGGGTTGACGAATTCCAAATGGGACGGATTGTTGGCCAAAGTGATACGAGTGTTTGTTTCCTCGCCGTCTTTAACATCTTTGACAGCACCGAAATGGTATTTTACATCTCCTGTCCAGCCATAATTGATTCCCATGGAACCTTCCGAAGGAATCAATTCTTTATCCGGTGAAGAATGAAACTCAGAAAAGATTTTATCAAGCGGTTTTCCCAAGACATGGGCCAATACGCTCAAACGGCCTCTATGGGCCATTCCCATCATGATATGTTCCACTTTTTGGGCAGTCGCATTTTTGACGATATGGTCCAGCATAGGCACCATTGCTTCCAAGCCTTCGATGGAAAAGCGTTTCTGTCCGACAAAAATTTTCTGTAGAAAATCTTCAAACCCTTCCACTTCCACCAAACGTTTCAGCAACTGCTTCTTTTCTTCATCAGAAAGTGACAAGCGAGCGTTTCCAAGTTCGATCAATTCACGAAGCCATTGACGCTCTTCGTCATTATTCACATGATCATATTCGAAAGCGATTGTTCCTGTATAATATTTTTTCAGTTCTGATACAACATCAAGACCATTTTTGACGTTTGCATCAGCTGCATGATCCCAGAGCCAGGAAGCTGGGATGTTTTTTAAATCTTCTTCTGACAGACTGTAAGTTGTCGGGTCCACTAATTTTGAATACCTGTCTTTTTGCAATCCGACAGGATAAATATCGGCTTCCAAATGTCCGTAACGACGAATAGCCTCAACAAGTTTCATCGCTGAGGTAAGTTTTTTGACATCGTTTATGGAAGCTGTGCCGTGAACGTTCTCTGCCAAATCTTCATTTTGTGATTCCCAGACAGGCTCTCCGTACTTTTCAAAATTCACTTTGATGGACGGGTCTACTGAATCCGGGTCTTTCAAAAACAGTTCATACTGTTCTTCTACATATCCCATGTTTGGGCCATAAAATTCTCCCCAGAATCTTTTTGCAGATTCTTCGTTCTGTGCCACGATTTATACCCCCATTAGTAAAAGCTTGCATGATGTATAAATATATTTAATCATTGAAAAACTCAAGTTCCATTATAGAACTCGAGGCTTACTTCATCAACTAATATACCCTATTTCATGATGCGTTACAACAAATGAGGAAAGGATTTGTGAATTTAGATTTCCATCTATTTTTCAAATTTTCTTTTTGTGCGATTTTCAAAGTAATTATCGTATTTTTTAGCTTGCAGTTCACTTTCCACTCATTTTTCGTTATAATAAAGGAAAAGATAATTGTTAAGTGACTTTACATAGCATATGAAGGAGGTACATTGCATGAAGCTCGCATTATTGATCGGGGTTATCATCACATTTATGGTTTCTTTTTTTACTTCAGGCTATGATGCAAAACCGGGAGTCCCGAAAGACAATCAATAATTGGACAAACCGGCTCTGAGCAATCCTGTTGTAAATGTCTATGATTGCTGTCTCGAAACTGAGCTACGCATTTATCTTTATCGCTGAATCTAAAAACCGCCCTTGCCATAGCAAAGGCGGTTTTTTAACGCATTCCGGGAAAATTTTGCTGTCTCAGCGCCTCGTAAAGGATAATGGCAGCAGTATTGGACAGATTCAAGGAGCGGATATTTTCATTCATATGAATGCGGAGACAACGGTCTTCCTTCCCATGTAATAATGCTTTGGGAATGCCAGTTGTTTCTTTTCCAAAAACGAAGAAAATGTGCTTATTTGTATCACTAAAATCAAAATCTGTGTAATGCTTTGTCCCGAAGTTTTCAATATAGTAGAATTCACCTTCAGGATATGCTGCATACACTTCATGGATAGACGGGTGTTCTTTGACATCCACGTCCTTCCAATAATCCAGTCCTGCCCGGCGCAGCATCCTGTCGTCTGTTGAAAATCCAAGCGGATGGACCAAATGAAGTGTTGTACCAGTACCCAGACAGGTTCTGGAAATATTACCGGTATTAGCTGGTATTTCAGGTTCAAATAATACAATGTGTAAACTCATTTGTTTTTCTCCCTGTCTCATTCATCTTAAAAAAAGCCGTTCAAAATCGAGAAAACTTATGTCTCTCCGATTCGAAAAAATTTATAATTAATTTCCGGCGTCCAGGCAGCTGAATCTTCATATGACCAGTAGCGATGACGACTGTTATTGGTATGGGCATTAACAAGAGGCATTCCTTCCGAATCCTTCGCCACCACAATCGTATTATGATTGAAACGGCCATCACCTTCAAAATCATAGCATATCACATCGCCTGGAGCCAATTCCTGAGGTGTATGCACTTCTAATCCTTTCAATCCCTGTTTAGCTCCGCTCAAATACCAGCGGAAACTATGAGCGACAGCCCAACTGAAACTCCAGCTGCCTCCCTGATACCACCAACCTTTGCTGCGGTTTGGCGCTCCCCACATCGGCGCTCCACCGGCTTTCAAGCATTGCGATACGTAGTTTGTACAATCCACGTCAAATTTACGGTAGGCGGGATTATAGCTGTTCCACCAATTTTCCGCATATTGCACAGCAGACATCCGGTCATAAGAAAATCTGGTCTCCTCAGCAACCTCGCTTTCCAGAAGTGCCAGCTGGGGGGCAGCCTGGTCAGTTGTTATTTCCACCAGCCGGTGAATCGTTTTCCCCTCTTTTGTCTTGCAAACAAACGGAAAAACTTGTTCTTCCATGTAAAAATGTTTGCCTTGCCTCATTAAAATTTCCAAATGTAGTAAATAGCGGTAGTTCAAGTCATCATTTGTACGTAATTTCTGGTATACTTTTCCTTCTCCTTTGATACGTACCATCTCCGCTCCCCTGGTTTCGCAGAGCTTCACTTTCCTATCCCACCATATCTGTTCCCCCGGCATTTGCGCACGAAAAATGTTTCGCCAATACGTTTGCAAATCCTTCATCAGCATCGCCTCCATATATTAATATATGGAGGCGATGCTTGGCCTTATGGCAATCATTCCGTAAAAAGGCCAGTCAGCTCATGATCCAGCAAATACTGTTTCTTATCAAGCCCACCGTTATAGCCGACCAATTTGCCGTTGCTGCCGACGATACGGTGACATGGCACAATAATTGACAACGGATTTTTGTTTACAGCGCCTCCCACAGCTCTGACAGCATTTGGATGATGGATGGCTGCAGCAATCCCTTTGTAAGTTTGCGTCAAGCCATAAGGGACATCCTCATAGAGTGCCTGCCATACACGTCGTTGAAAATCGGTACCGAGGAATACAATCGGAATATCAAATGTTTGCCGCTTTTCCGTAAAATATTCAGTCAGCTGCTGCTTGGCATCTTCAAGCACCTGATCTTCAATGGGCTGCAGCTCGACCTGTTGAAAATGCTTGTCTGCCCAATGCTGTACTTCGAATAATTTATTCTCCGACATATAGTCAATGCGAAGCAAGCTCTCCCCGTCACTGGTCAATAATAACAAACCGATTGGTGTATTCAACTGGTCAGTATGCAAAAAACTTTTCCTCATCGTTTTCTCCCCTTTGCCCTTCGCCACCTGCATCCAGTCAATGAATAGCTGCGGAGGTTTTGAATGCCAATCCCTTTTCCATCTCAAACAATACGTTGTCATCCTTTTCCTTAGTCATTGCAGCTTCGATAGCTGCGTATGCTTCAGGCGTCCCTATTTTCCCAAGGCTCCATGCAGCAGTCCCCCGCATGACCGGACGAGGATCCTCATTCATTATTTGAATAATAGATGGTACGGCTGTTTTGTCTTTAAAATGTGCCAGCGCGATTAATGCATTACGTTGGATCGGTTTTTTCCCCCGCCAGGACCCTGACATATGGCCGAACTTATCCTTGAATTCCCGATTGGAAACAGTAAGCATCGGTTTTAGTTTTGGCTTAGCAGCTTCATTTACCGGTTCAAACTCCTCATGAATATGAAAATCAATCTGTTTATTCCGGGGGCAAACCTGTTGGCATGTATCACAGCCATAAAGCCGATTGCCAAGTTCAACCCGGAATTCCTCTGCCATGAAATCTTTCGTCTGCGTAAGAAAGGAAAGGCAGCGCTGGGCATTCAACTGTCCTCCTTGCACAAGTGCGCCTGTTGGGCACGCATCAAGGCATTTGCGGCAATCTCCGCAGCTGTCCTCTACAGGAGAATCAGGGGGGAAATATATATTCGTGATCATTTCACCCAAATAAACATACGAACCAAATTCTGGTGTGATAATCGCGCAGTTTTTTCCGCTGAATCCGATGCCAGCCCTTTCCGCTACTGCCCGATCAGAAAGCTCTCCAGTATCGACCATGGATTTGGTGACAGCGCCAGGTACCTTTTCTTCCATGTATGCGGCAAGCTTATTCAGCCTGTCCCTTAATACCACATGGTAATCCGTACCCCATGATGCCCGGCAAAAAATCCCCCGCCGTTCTTCCTTGGTGCCTTTAGGAGCGTTTTTCATCCGTGACGGGTACGCAATTGCGATAGCAACAATCGATTGTGCTTGCGGCAGCAACCTTGTTGGTTCCGTCCTTTCCTCCACGGTCCCTTTTTCAAATCCCGATTGGTATCCAAGCTCCTGCTGGGTACGCAGCCGTTCCTTCAGTTCCGTGAAAATGTCAGCGGTAGTGAAACCGATTTTATCAATCCCAATCGTTTTGCTGTATTCGATTATATCATCTTTTAATTGTTGGGCATCCACTCGTGACACCTTCCTTTTCTTTCTTAGAAAAAAACATATTTTCAGCTAAAAGTCACCTGCCTTTTACTGCTTGACGATCTACCACCGCAGTACGCATCCGATTCAAAACGGCAGCTATCTCATAACGGCGCGGCTGAGCCAAATCGCCTGGGTGCTGCTTTGTATGAGCTGTAAAAGAGGCAAGGCCCTCGTCTGACATTCGCATTTCCAAATCGTCCAGAAGCTCGACCAATGTCTTTTTGTCATCCATTTTTTCTGAAGCAAGCCGCAGAAGTATTTGCGCAATCATTCTTGTCTGTGACATATCTGCGATCTGCTCCACCTCAGGAAACGAGATGTTCGTCTGCCCCATCAGAATCGTGTGAAGACCCTTAGCCTGTACTTTCGCGCGTTTTCCTCTGAGAACTTTGAATGATTGCTGTCGAAACACTCTGTCAGATTTTACACTGAGCTGTGCGCCTTTTCGTTGAAGCCGTTCTACGGGGTGTTCAGCAGCAATCTTCTTAGCTGCCTCTGTGACATCTTCCGGCAAGAAATTATTCATTTGAATGACATCATCAGCCGCATCAAAATAATCCCCAGAGCCGCCCATGACCAGAATGGCAGAAACCCCAAGTTTGTCACGCAAACATGTAACATTGTCAATGAATGGCGTGATCGGCTCCTGCTCCGGACTGACCAATTGTTGCATACGCATATCACGAATCATGAAATTGGTCGCACACGTATCCTCATCCAGCAGCAGTGTGGTCGCACCAGCTTCTAATGCTTCTATCACATTCGCCGCTTGTGATGTACTTCCACTCGCGTTTTCTGTGGAGAAATGTTCCGTATCCTGATTCATCGGCAAATTACGGATAAACGGAGAGATATTCACGTTTGTGATTTGCCTGCCATCTTCTGCCCGGATTTTGACTGCATCCATGTCTGTTAATACAAATTCCCGTCCATCACCGGCCGTATGATTGTATACACCTTTTTCAATAGCTGACAGCAAGGTGCTTTTTCCATGATAGCCTCCACCGACAATCAACGTGATTCCCTTCTTGATCGCCATGCCCTTTAGTGCATCCTTTTGATATGGAATCTCGATAGATACTTCTTGATTTGTGGTGCTTTGAAAAGGTAATGCTGTCTGCAGCGGCCTATCATCAATGCCACTTTTTCTAGGTAAAATAGCACCATTGGCGATAAAAGCGATCCAGCCATTTTCCCACATTTGTTTTCGAATCGCCGCTTGCTGTCTCGCCAACCGAACAGCATTTTCAATTGCTTCATCGGCTATTGTGAAAATGGAATTCTTCAATATCTTGGGAATCGCATCTGCAAATAAGCGATGTGCTTCATTACCATTGATTCTTCTGCCATTAGCCGGTAGGCCCACAGCCATACACACCGTTATCGCTTCTTTGTCAGCTTGGATTGCAGTCCGTTTGATTATTTCCTGGCCAGGGCCATCAAAAAAAATTTCACCGCTCTTTCCAGAGCCTTTTATATCAAAATGCATCCGATTGACCGCTTTGGCAACCGACCGTGCCAGGACATCCTCTACTGCCAATTGCTCAACCGAAGTCTTTAGCCACTCAGGATGCAGTAACCTTTTTTCAGCAGGAATCACCAGCCGTATCTTTGATGGTGCCGCGAAAGGATCTCCTTGCACGTAGTCGATGGATAGTGTGTATGAATCAGCCTGATAAGTGCCGCTTATGCTTTTATATGCACCGTATCCTTTTTTATCCAGTTGCCTGCATAATTGCAGAAGTCTCCGCATGCAAAATCCCCCTCCTATTTTAATACCAGTTTACATTTTCAATGCCATGGATTCAAGAATCGAAATATATTCATTCAATATAGCATTTTCGTCACAGTTCATAAGATCATCATTAATCAGTTCCAGGACATCCCTGTGAGGGCTCACCGATACGCGCGGCTGATGGACATACCTGGCTATGTTTCTATAAATTTGATGTAGCATTGTCTATTCGTTACATATGAATCCCATTCATCCGTGCAAATAGGAAAAAACGCAACGCCTCGTAGATTGATGTACGAAACACTGCGTTAGGACATATGTATGGAGCGGGTGAAGGGAATCGAACCCTCAACATCAGCTTGGAAGGCTGGAGTTTTACCATTAAACTACACCCGCATCAATATAGAGCAATATTTTATTTTATGGACGCTATTGTCATGCCCCTGCATCTTCCCGCGTATTCAAAGATGAACATGCTTCGGGGCAACTCGCAGCTTACCCGGCAGAGGACATGCTCGTGGCTGGAGTTTTACCATTAAACTACACCCGCATTTCTGCAAGCCTATCAATATTCGGAAAGTTTTCGTCAAAAAATGACAAAATTAATTATAGCAAAACGCTTAAGAAATGACAAGCCAAACCAAAAAAATTTCAGATAAACTGTTAACTCATCTGCTACCGCTTATAAAGTGCAATTTTCAAGCGCACAGTGATTGCATGCAAGCAAATTCTGCAAATATGCTATATTTGCTATCAAAAAAAATTTATTCTCGCTTTGGATAATGCCGTCCTCTTTCCATTTATTCACGATTCTGCTGACCGTTTCTCTTGATATACCAAGGTGTTTGCTGACATCGCTCAATCGTATCTGTTGCTTAATTCGAATTCCTCGGGGAGTGACTATGCCATACATATTACTGAAACGAATAAAGACAGAAGCAACTGCTCCTTCTGATCCAAAGGCGATATAATCCCGCATTTTTGCCTTGCTGGCTTCAAGTGATTCTGCTACCCAGCGTGTGAAATGCAGCCCGATTTCTCCATTTTGTGCAATGATATTTTCCATGGTATGTTTATCAATACACTGGACCTGGCTGCTTTTTGCTGCAACAGCGGTGTTGGAGTATCTTGTTCCACTGAAAATACCTATTTCTCCGAAAGCATCATTTTTTGTCCGTGTGAATATGGTGATTTCTTTATCCAAACCAATATTCTTAAATATACGGATTTCTCCTTTTAGTATAAAGTAGAGAGATTCTGCATCGGATCCCTCATTAAAAATGATTTCCCCTTTTTTTAGCTCTTTCTGTTTACATCTGCTAAAGATTGCAGCACGATCATTTTTACGAAGCCGTTCCAAAATGGCAGTCACTTCTTTCACCTCCGCCTTTTGTCTTAATTATACAACAATGTACCAAAAGAAAAACATGTTTTAACTAAAATCCCCAAAAAAGGAGTGGACAGGCAATCTTCTCTTGTACAGGACATAAAATATTATATCAATTTATGAAGCGTTGTTGGCCCCGAATATAGTTATCTTCTGTATTTACAAACTGTCTTGTTCATACTAGAATAGAATGTGATTTTTAAACAGCCGATTTTCCGGAAGGGGATAAAGTATGGGAATTTACCCTATTGTACTATCACAAAACCGATTCACGCATCAAGATAATCTTACCTATCCATTTGAAGAACGAGGATTGCAATTTGGCGATGGCATCTATGAAGTCATCCGCATTTACGATGGGCAATTTTATCTGTTCACTGAACATGTAGATAGGCTATTTCGCTCAGCAGAGGCTATTAAATTGCAGCTGCCATTTTCTAAAGAAGAGTTAAAAGACCTGCTCCAGGATTTGCTTTCACAAAACAACATGGAAAAAGATGGTATTGTTTATCTGCAGGCAACTCGCGGTTCTGCACCAAGGGATCATGTTTTTCCCGGCGGTGTAATAGCGAATGCATATGCTTATGTCAAAGATTTGCCACGTAATCTGGCAAACTTGGAGAATGGTGTTTCAGCCATTATCAAAGATGACATACGTTGGAAAAAATGTTATATAAAAAGTCTGAATCTCCTGCCAAACGTACTTGCAAAACAGGAAGCTAAAGAAAACGGATGCTATGAAGCAATTCTGCACGAAGAAGGAATCGTGACTGAATGCAGCTCATCAAACGTTTACCTTATAAAAAATGGACATATTTATACCCATCCTGCAACAAAACGTATTTTGCACGGCTGTGTACGCATGGCTGTTGAACGATTTGCGGCTGAGTTACAAGTGCCGTTTGAAGAAGAAGCATTCAAATTGACAGACATCCTTGATGCTGATGAAATCTTCTTATCCAGCAGCACATCCGAAATCCTGCCTGTTGTCACTGTGGACGGCAGTCCCATTGCAGATGGCAAACCGGGGGAATTCACCAGAAAACTGCAAGAAGCCTACCGCGAAGACGCCAATATCAGCGAACGACAATTAACAATCTAAACCCCAAGCACCTCCTATAGCAGAGGTGCTTTTTTCATGGGGCCAGATTTCTGATTCATCGCTTCATTGCATGGACATCATACCGTAGCACAGAAGTTGTCCTTATGGTGAATTCCAAGCACTTCTCATTGAACGGAATTAAGAAATAGTTTAGAATTGTATAAACGTTACAAAATGGAGGTATGACAATGGCGAAGCGTGCACTAACTGCCCATGATTTAACGAGACTCGTCGGATATAGTGATCCGCAGCTCGTACCCGGAAAAAATACATATTTTTATACAGAAACCGCAATGGATAAAGAAAAGGACGAATACGTTTCACATCTATTTGTACATAATCTTGAGGAGGATACAGCAAAACAATGGACGTTCGGTAACCATAAGGACCGCCACCCGCGCCTGTCTGCCGACGGCAAACAAATTGTGTTCCAATCTGACCGCAGCGGCACACAGCAAATTTGGATCATGCCTGTGGCAGGAGGAGAAGCAAGACAACTGACTGCCTTTACACACGGTGCCCATAGCCCGCAGTGGTCCAAAGACGGCAATTACATATTTTTTTCAGCTTCATTGGCGATAGACGATGATGTGAACAGGCAAAAGGAACTGACTTCCAAAGAGAAGAAAGCACGAAAAGAAGAAATTAATAAAAAACCATCAGTTATCTCCCGACTCCGCTATAAATCCGACAGCAGCGGATTTACAGATGACAAACGGACCCATATCGTCATGTACGACCTTGTGGAAAAAACATTCACGAAGCTGACTGATTCTGACAATGACCATCATCTGCTGGATATTTCACCAGATGGAAAGTCCGTTTTGTTCTGCGCTAATTTGCATGAAGAGAGCGACTATGAGCAGATTACAGATTTATATATGGTGAATACTGACAGTAAAGAAATTCGACAGCTGACAAATGGAGATGGTTCCTATTATCAAGGATCTTTCTCACCAAACGGAGAAAAAATTGCCTGCCTGGGGCATGAATTTCCATTTGCCGGTGCAACGCAAAATGAACTTTTCATTTTTGATTTGTCCACCAATGAACGTATCTGTTTAAGTAAAGACTGGGACATGCAGTTAGGGGACAGCATGATTGGGGATTTTCAAATGGGAACTTCCGAAAAAGGGCCTGTCTGGTCAAAAGAGGCTGATAAATTATTCTTCATTGCTTCAAAGGAAGGCGCAACGGCTTTATATAGTGTAACTACGGATCATACACGCAGCACACTATTCAAAGATCATAATCATGTAGCTGGATTTGCATTTAATGAAAATGATGATTCTTTCATTCTGCATATCAGCAAACCGACTGAACCTGTCAATTTTTATCTCCTTTCAGCAGATGGAAGAGTCACGCAACTAACAGATGCCAATGCCTCTTTTCTTGCAGAGACGGAGCTTATTGAACCGGAAGAAGTGACATTCACGGCGGAAGACGGCTGGGAAATCCAAGGTTGGCTCTTAAAACCATACGGCTTCACTTCCGGTGAGAAATATCCATTTATCCTTGAAATCCATGGCGGCCCGCATGCCATGTATGGGCGTACCTTCTTCCATGAAATGCAGTTGCTTGCTGCAAAAGGGTATGTCGTTTTGTATGTCAATCCACGCGGAAGCTATGGATATGGGCAGAAATTTGTCGATGCCTGTAGGAAAGACTATGGAGGTAAAGATTACAGAGACTTAATGGCTGCTGTTGACCACGCCTTGAAATCATTCGATTTCATTGATGCAGAGCGTCTGGGTGTAACGGGCGGAAGCTACGGCGGATTCATGACAAATTGGATTGTGAGCCATACGAACCGTTTTAAAGCTGCCGTCACACAGCGTTCTATCAGTAACTGGCTCAGTTTTTACGGTGTCAGCGATATTGGCTATTTCTTTACCGAATGGGAGCACGGATTGAACTTGCTTGACGATCCAAAAAAGCTGTGGGATATCTCACCACTTAAATATGCCGAAAAGGTTGAAACACCATTGCTCATCCTTCATGGCGAACGCGATTTCCGCTGCCCGATTGAGCAAGGAGAACAATTGTACGTCACTTTAAAACATTTGAAAAAACAAGTGGAATTCGTACGTTTTCCAAATGCTACTCACGAATTAAGCAGAAGCGGCGCACCCAAAATGCGTTTAGAAAGATTACATCACATTTGCCGCTGGTTTGAAAAGTATCTATAAAGTTTTTTGCAGCATGAAGGACCTTCATGCTGCATTTTTGATTCACAGCTGAAGGAGTTTTCATTTATAATGAAATGCAGAGCTTTCCATTTTCAAGAAGGATTGGAGCGGGCAGGTGAAAAAAATGGTCTTTATCCTATTAGTGGTAATTGCTGTTACAGGAATTTCGTTTGCAGTCTATGCACACATACAAATGAAACGGACAGCATCACAGCCGCCCCCAAAGCAGGTCGGCTACGTACTTATTTTGGGGGCAAAAGTCAATGGGACCGTCATGTCCAAAAGCCTGCTGTATAGAGCTGCAGCCGCACTTCGTTATTTGCAGGAAAATCCAGCCTCCAAAGCAATCGCATCGGGAGGAATGGGTAAGGGGGAAGATGTTACTGAAGCACAGGCTATTGCTTCCTATTTGGTTAACCACGGGATTGATGAAGAAAGAATACTGCTGGAAAAAGAATCCACCAGCACAAGTGAAAATCTTTTGTTCAGCAAGCAGCTTTACCCAATCAAGGAGGCTGTCATTGTCAGCAATGACTTTCACTTGTTCCGCGCGACCAGTGAAGCAGATAAAATCGGCATCAAAGCTTACCCATTAGCCGCCAAAACGCCAACAGCGGTTAAATGGAAATTATATATCAGGGAATATGCAGCTATTCTGAAAATGACTATTACAGGAAAATAGAAATTTGCCTTATCTTCTCACCCACTCAAATTCTTCGCAAAGCTTCAGCTTCATCCATTCATAAACCAGATGATTTCGTACCCCCTCCAACAGAAATGGCTTCGTTGCATTTTCATCAGACAAATGAAACCACCCTCCGCGTCACGGAGGGTGGTTGATTCTTCCTATGCTATTGGACGTATTCATGAAGAAAGCTACTTAAGGTGGCAAGATACTTTTTCTTTGCCAGTACAAATGATTCACCATGGTTGGCCCCATTGACAGTCAAAATTCTTGCGGGACTATTAGTATGCTCATAGAGATCATGTGTCATATTAGTCGGTACAAATGTATCAGCATTTCCAGTGATATATAGTATCGGGACATCAGCTTTTTCGACCTGATGCAGTGCCGACCCCTCTTTCAACGAATAACCAGCCCTGATTTTTGTAACGATACTGGTACCGTCCAAAATAGGAAAAGCTGGAAGATGGTACATCCGTTTCATCTGGTAAGCAAACAGATCATATACACTATTATATGGACTGTCTGCTACAATTGCTCTAACCTGCTTTGGAAGCTTTTCACCGCTTGCCATTAAAACAGTTGCCGCCCCCATGGAAAGCCCATGGTAGACGATTTCTGACCCCGGTCCAAGTTTTTTAGCTAACAAATTTGTCCAGTCAATCAAATCGAGCCGATCCTGCCAGCCAAACCCATAATATTCTCCCCCACTTTCTCCATGCCCGCGGGCATCTGCCATGAATACATTATAGCCAAGCTTTTCGTAATAATATTTGCCATAAAGCCCCATTTGCTTGGCGTGCCCGAGATAACCATGCTCAAGCATGACTACTTTATTAGTCGGCTTTTTCGCAGGAAGATAATAACCTTTGAGTTTCAAGCCATCCCGTGAAGTGAGTGTCATTTCTTTAAAATTTTGCTTGTTGACCCAGGCAATCCAGTCACCTTGCAAAAATTCATCCATCGCTTTATCGGAAACCTCCAGATCTTCATTGTCATTCAAAAAGTCTTTTGGTCCACGCTTGATGGCCAGATCATAAAAGAAAATACTTGCAGCAATTTCTATAACCAAGAGAACCACAATAATTCCTGCGGTGATCATCCAAGCTTTTTTATGTTTCATTTCAGGATTTCCCCTTTAAAATGATAAATATTTCACTTCCCTATTATATCGCAAAAAGTGCTTGGTTGTAGCAATCTGATATTAGTTCGAAAATGCTGCCGCCTTACTCATTCACCCCGATCAATTTCTTTCTGGCCAAAAACAAGAAGGAGCACACCACTGATGCTCCCTCTTGTTTAGTGAAACACGCCTGATTCTCTAGATTTTTTTGTCATTTTATCCGTCTGTTTATTTAATGGAGCTTTCAAAAATCCTCCCAAAAGCAGGAATATGATTCCTGTTCCAACCAGGAATAACAAATCATGGTACACGCGTGCCCAGACAATGCCACCTACTGCTTCACGCATCAATCCAATTGCATGTGTAAAAGGCAGGAATGGGTTAATCACCTGAAAGAAATGCGGCAGTAACGCCACTGGGTATGTTCCGCCAGCCCCTGCAATTTGCAGAACCAGGAATATGATAGCAACTGCTTTTCCTGTATCCCCGAATAAGGAAACAAGCGTATAAACGATTGTGATGAAAATGAGGCTGGTAATAACGCCAAATAAAATGAACCATCCTATTTCCCGCACATCCACTCCAACAATGAAAATGTCCCCAAGAAGTACAACTATTGTCTGCAATAAACCGATTGTTATGAATGTGAACAAACGACCAAAATAAACCTCATGTGTCTTATATGCCGTTTCCCTATCATGGACATCTGTCGCGAGTAATGATATGAGAAGCAGTGCTCCGACCCAGATAGCAAGCACAGTATAGAAAGGTGTCATCCCTGTACCATAGTTGGCAATCGGAAATAATTTATTCTCGCTCAGTTTTACCGGCTGCTGAAAAAAGCTTTTTTCAGCTGCGGGGTCATTTTCCAGCAGCTGGATAATATCATTAAGATCTGTTTCTTTTTGTATATCCCTGATCTTATCGGCAAGCTCAGTGATTTTGCTATGCACATAAGGATATTGGTTAAGTGTATATTTCAGTATGTCTTGACCATCACCAAGGTTTTTCTTCGTACTCCCAAGCAGCCTTTCAACTTCAGGAATCGTATCCTGCACCTCGACTAGCATCCCTCGTGCCTTGTTCAATGTCTGTTTAGCGCTGGAAACTTCCTTACGAAGGGTTGGCTCAATATTTTGATTGAACTCATTGACAAAATCCCCAATACGATTATTCGTATTATCCGCTACACCTTTAATGTTGGTAAGATCGTCATTTACCTGTCCTTTCTTATCTTTTATAAATTCTTTGATATCCCCGGAATTTTGCTGAACTTCCTGTAATGCCTGTTTTAACACTTCTAATTGGCCCAAGGCATTTTCGATTTTCTGTTGACGATTTTCACTTGAGTCTCCCTCATTATTTAACTTATCCATTTCCTGCTGCAAATCAGCCATTGCCTGATCGATAGCATCTAAACTTTCCGGATTTTTTTCTTGTAATTCTCCTGCCAGCTGATCAAGCCGTTTTTTCACATTTTCTTTGACAGCTGAAACCCCTGGCGATTGGTCAGCATTGTTTTGCTTTTGCAGCTGCTTCAAAGCAGATTCGACTTTATCGATTTTTCCGATACTCTCTGTAATCTTTGTATCAATATCATCACTCAGTTTGTCGCCCTTATCCCAATTGATGTCAAGGGATTGCACCTCATGAATGAATTTGCTGACATCACTTGATACCTGTTGCACCGTTGCCAAATCTTTTTTTACTTTTGGCGCCATATCATCCAATCTTTTTTGTGCATCGTCAAGGAATTTCGTAGTATTATCAATCGTATCCAAGCCTTGCTGCACGCCTTGCTTGGCGTCTGGAATCATTCCTTGTGCCTTCGCTATGATTTTGTCGGCGTCCTTGGCATCACTGTATGTGCTATCAAGTGTTTTCTTGATGTCCGGCAGTTTTTTCTCTACAGTAAAAATATAGTCTTCAAATTTCTCTATATCAGGCAGTTTTTCCTGCAATTCGATACCCAGCTTGTTGAAAATATCAAAAATCGTACCGTTCACCGTAGAAATGAAGCTGCTGCTGATCTGGTCCACAATGACACTCGCGCCCTTACTCGTGATTTTAGGTGCGATTGCATTGATTTTCTCATTCACGTAATATTCCACTGTTGCTTTTTGTGGTTTATCGTTGATGACAGTGGATAGCTTATCTGAGAAATTTTTCGGGATGACGATAACAGCATAATAGTCTCCAAACTCTACCTTATCCATCGCTTTTTTACGAGTTGTGAATTTCCAATCAAAAGAATCATTCTTTTTTAACGTTTTTACCAGCTCATTGCCAGCATGGACTTTCTCGCCCCGGACTGAGGAACCCTGGTCTTCATTGACTATGCCCACTGGTATCTGATCAGTCTGGCCATATGGGTCCCAGGATGCTTTAATATTGAACCACGCATACAGCGACGGTAAAAGAATCAATCCGCCAATGATGATGGCCGCTACCCAGTTTGTGGTTACTTTTTTGATATCAGTCGTATATATATGCCAGCTGTTTTTCATTTTTTACCTTCCTTGCTCGAATGAATGGTCATTCATTTTATATTCAAATATAAATTATAGCAGTAAAACATGCAAACTTCCATATTAAACCATACCCGAAAAAACTTATGATACGCTTGCAAACGCTGTCTTTATTGCAGCCATAGGCATCTAAAAATCAGTGTTCCTTTTATATTCTTCCCTCTCTGGTGACTTTATCCCGCAAAAACAGCCCCGGTCTTTGGCCGGAGCTGAAAACGATAATATAGTTCAGTTCTTCTTCGCAAAAAAAGAAATACCAACAAGTGAAAAAACCAACAACTCACTTCCTAACCAAATCCCTCCACCCATATGCTGTTCATATATTGGAGAAAAAGGCAATAATTGTACAATATATTCAGATGGAAGTGTTTCTCCAGCTGGCAGACACAGCTCCAGAGACTGAGAAAAGTAACTCAAATCAGTATAGGTCGTAAATAAGCTGCTGTCAGAGAACAGCAGCCATATGCCGAGTGGAAGCATCAATAAGGCCTGCAAACCTGCATATCGCTGTTTTTCTTTGACAGACAACCTGCCATGAATGAGCGGTATCCATAACAAAATAGCAGCAATAAATAATGCCAACAAATAAAAATAATTTAGAAACATGTCCATTCGGGCGAAGTCGAAAATAATCGGCACATGGTAAGCATATAACAATAAATAAAACAAAATGATAACAAAAACTGGACTGGATACAAAACGAAATACACTGCCTATTAAAGCCTGTTCTCCCATTTTATACAACAGCTGCAGTTTTGCGCCATAGACCAATAGAGGCGCTACAATGAGAAATAATACAACGATTTGCATGATATGAGCTCTGAACGCAATTCTTGCTATGATATTCAATGGGCTTCCGATTGCAAGAAACATCCCAATAGTCCCAATTACAAAAGAGACCTTCTTCCAAAAAACGTGGCCTTTTTCAGTTGGCAGCATAAAAAAGTATATGATCAGAAGAAAGCAGGAAAACAACATGATACCGCCATTCCATAATGATGAAAAATGAAATTTATCCAATAGAATCTCCAGCATACTTCTCATCCTTTTGATTGTTTCTAATGCTATTATAAACCGTCTGCAGCGGTGATTCCCCATATCCTTAAGACAATTTTATGACTTTATGATGCCTTTCCATGAATAAAGGAAAGATGAAGATTACTATAAATCTATTCATCCGCCTTCGAATGTTCTTCAAGAACCGGCCAATAAAGAAGCTAAAATAGGCATTCAATCATATGATCAATGCCTGAATCGCTTATTTTATTCTCCATTTTATGAAATTTATACCATTTTCATACAATTTTGCCATTTATTGTATAAAATATAGTATACTATTAGAGACAGGTACCTTACAAGGATATATTGGACTGAGCTGATGTGGAGTTGACAAAACGGCGGCTTTGCGTTCCCCTATGAAAGGGGGCAAGCGAATGATTCCTATTGATAAGACGATTGAATTGATGATCGCTTTTTCAACACTTGTTTTGTTAATCGTAAACAGCCGTGAAAACAAGTAATACCCCCACTGACACGCAATGGAGGCATTACCTATTTCACTCCCGGACCTGAAGTCGCCGTATCCTTGCCTGTATCTGTCCGGGATCACAAGTTACCGCTTGTGATCCTCTTTTGGTTACGAGTGACTCACAGTGTTTATTATACAAAAGGACTAGATCTAATACAATCTTATTTTCATATTTATCAAACCATTTTCATTTTCCATTCGCGAAAAGTTGCCATGACGCTGTTGGCATCACGTCATCAGTAATTTGTTCATTTGCTCATCTGCAGTTCTTCTTTTAATGCATTGGTCCGTTTTTCCAGCTCACTCGATAAATATGCCATTTTTTCTTTTTTAGACATCTCTGGATCCGGTATGATTGGTTCGCCATACATAATCATTGGTTTTTGCCTTTTTTTCAAATCTGAAAAATTATTCGGGCCGACATACGCGGCAGGAACCAACGGAACATCTGATGTCATGGCAATGGTTACCGCACCTCTTTTTAATGGAACGTCTTCTTGCGTTCTGGTTCCGCTAGGAAAAATGCCAATGACTTTTCCTTCCTTAAGCAGCTTTTTGGGAATTTTTATCGCGCTCGGACCCGGGTTTTCTCTGTTGACCGGAAATGCTTTCAGGTTTGTCAACAGCCACCGCGTAAAACCATTTTCAAATAATTCTTTCTTAGCCATAAAATGTAGTTTGGTTGGCATAGTGGCTACACCAAGCCATAAAATGTCAACCCAGCCGGTGTGAGTGCAGGCAATGACGTATCCTCCATTCTTTGGCAGCCGTTCTTTATGACTGATATTTATTCTGCCGAACAGGCTCAGAAAGACCTTTATTACATTTGCAGCAAAACTATATAACATGAAATATTCCCCTTTGATTTTTTCTTTTATTTTACCATAGGGAATTAGTATCTGGTACTAATATTGTCTTAATTTAGGAAAGCAGTTCCTTCTAACCCTTACTTATTTTGCCATTCCAAAAATTCCAGCCGGTTGCCAAACGGATCAAACACATATATTCGATCTGCTCCCGGCAGCAATGTGTCCTGTTGAAATGCTATTTTCTTTTTACGCAAATGGACTATCAAAGCTGCAAGATTTTTAATACGGATGGCTGGGTGGGCCTTCTTCTGAGGGGTAAATGGTTCCTCCACGCCACAATGCAACTGCAGGTCTTCTTTTTTAAACCAAACCCCGCCACGTCGTTTCAAAGTTTCAGGCTTTTCGACCTCCTGAAACCCCAAAACTTTCCCATAAAAGTTTCTTGCCTCTTCTTCCCCGCTTTCTGGTATAGCTAATTGTACATGATCAAGTTTTTCTAACTGAAATGTCAATATCATCACGCCTTTCTCCATTGTTTTCAGCATATCTCAGCTTCCAAGTTAAATCCAATACAGAAAAATGATAGAAACCTATCACTCCTTCCTATCATGCAATGAATATAGCAGTGGAAACGAAATGAGGGTATGGAAACCTCTCCCAACAAGGGTTGATGGATGATCATGTTTTGTTCGGTTTTATTGCTGTAGCACATACCGCCATTTCAGGAGAAAATTTTTTATAATATAATCTGATATGGCGAAAACCACTTTTTTTCAAATCCTGTTTCATTTTCCTGGCAAAGGTTCTCGTTCTGTGCCGTTTCGCATCATCCTGCCTCGGCTGCATAGTGATTGCAATTTCTCCACGAGGAACAAGAGCATTGAATATGCGTTGAAGACCATTTACTTTATCTGGCCATAGGGTGAAATTATTCACTGCCAGCACTTTTTGGTAATGATTCTCCCGCAGACCTGTGTCCGCAATATCTCCCACCAATAACCGGACCTCTCCTGCCTCGATTTCCTTGTCAAGCCGATGAGCAGCTTGCTTCTTCATTGTTTTAGAGACATCAATGCCGTCTACTTGAATATCAGTATACTTTTTTGTCAGATAATCGATGCCATAGCCAGGACCATAACCTACTTCCAGTACCTTGTCACCGGGAGAAATATGGAGGTGTCTAATCGTCCATTCATTAAGCCCTTTATTTTCTGCAGCCATGATTTTGCCAGCGAGTTTTCCCAGTAGCCCTTCTGGTTTCTTAAAATTCCTTTTTACTTTCTCCAGCACAAGCTTCACCTCGATTTACATAGGATAGTTTTCATTCTGATTAATAAAATACAATTTTTCTTTATATACCCGTTTATGGGGATATATGATCATGATGCATTTTCTACTGGACAAGAAAAAGAGCTCGGCAAAAATGCCAAGCTCTTTTATCTATGTCTATCTATTCTGTTGAATAAGAAAAGCGCAAGCTCCTTCCCCAAATGATTGGTCTATCTGTTCACATCATAACTTATCCAATATATCCCCAATCGCTTCTTCACCAAATTCCTGCCATTTGCTTTTATCACGGATATGACCATCTTTATCGAGTGGATCCTGAAATTGGTTGAAGCCTGTGGCTGCGAGCAAGGAATTTTCATCTTTATCAAGACCTACATGTACAACATGCTTGATCACATAAGGCTTCTGAAATTCAATCAACGCGTCACTTCTATCCAATTCACCCTGCAACACTTGAAAGGGAAGTCTTATGTAAAAAGTTTCACCCTTTTCTTTGTGCATCACTCCATCAAACATCCCGCCATCATACTCCCAATTACCCCCCATATGGAAGCCATATATCTTTAGTGCTTTACGAGCTTGACCGAAATTCATCTGCCTGCCTTCCATATCGGTTTCCAAATGTATCATCCTATCGCCCCTTATGTCTATTTTCCATAGTATTAACATTACTGGAAAATGAATACAGCGCCATCATAAAAAAAGGGGCGAAGCCAATGAAGCAGACTGTAAAGAAGTGGAATTGTGAATGTACACAGCAACGTTGTCAGGATCACGCCGAATGAAGCGAAAACAGCGTCTCCACCAAATTTTTGTGCATAAACAGATGTAGTAGAAGCACTGGGCATGGCAGAGGTCATCACCGCAATGATAATTAGTGGGTATGAAACATGAAAAAGAAGGAAAATCAGCAAAAATAATGGGAGGAAGAGCAGCTTACAGCCTGCCGCCATCCATAGGTAGACATTCTTACTGTATTTCCATAAATCTTCCCGTTGGATATCAGCGAGCATGCTTCCTATCAATATCATCGATAAAGGGATGGTCACTTTCCCCAAACTTTCGAATGTATTCAAAATCGGGGCAGGCCAACTAAATGGAAGAAAAAGCATTCCCAAGCCAATCAAGGTTGATAAAATGCCAGGGTTGAAGAACAGGCCTCTCCAATTGACAGATTGCTCATTTCTGGTAAAAAGATAAATGCCATATGTCCAAATCAAAATAAGATAACAAATATTAAAAAGTGTTAAGTAAATGATGCCTTGTTCTGCGATTAACATATAGCTGACCGCAAACCCGATAAAACCTTGGTTTCCAAAAATGATCAAGCTTTCATAGACGCTTTTTTGTTTCCAAGGTAATGCCGCTTTCTTTCGCAGCCATGCACCGGCAAAAACGGAAACACTCAATATGAAGATGGACATGGTGACCATCCAAGCAAAATCAGCCATCAATTCCACGGTCAGTTTCGCATGCAATGAAAATAAAATCAATGCAGGCAATGTGATGTATAACATGAGCTGGGTGATAACCTGGTTGGCATGTTGCGGAAGAATCTTCATTCTGCGGCTTACCAAACCGACGAGACTTATGATATAAAGCGGCACCATCGCTTGTAAGAATGCATTTGTAGACAACAATGACCTGCGCCTCCTTCCTTCATGCTTTTAATGTATGAACCAGCAGGAAAGAAGGTACTGCATTTATGCGTCAAGTGGAATTTTCTGTTTTAGCTTCAGGAAAGAAACGATGTACTTAGCCGCCTGGCGCATCTTTGATCACTATCTGTTGTTCATCCTGATAGACATATTTATACATCCCATACCGTTCCCATTATGTTTTTCGTTTAGATTCGCCCAAATTCAAATTTCACGGGCTCGAATTCTTGGGCTATCTTCATTTCACCTGAATTCTTCGTAGTTTTTTCATATTGTTCTGCTCCTACAACAAATTATGTCAGATTTCAAGTATGAATAAATGGAAACGGTTAAAAATAAGATGGAATCTTAATCATGAAGATTCTTCAATTCCCATCAAACTGGAGGTTAAAACGAATGGAGATTATAAAAAGAATCTTACTAGCTCTCGTCATCATCGGCGCGATTAACTGGGGACTAATAGGTCTGTTCCAATTCGATTTAGTAGCCACTTTATTCGGAGGCCAAGGTGCTACACTTTCAAGAGTTGTATATACGCTTGTTGGAATCGGCGGCCTGTTTTGTCTAGGAATGTTGTTTGCACCGCTAGAAGACGATGATAGGGATGACACTATCCGAGCTGGCAGAGTTAATTACGGTACGGAGTTTGGAGAAGAAACAAATTTTTCAGAAGATGACAAAGATAAAAGAGATTGAGCGGAACAATTCTAACTAAACGTGGCTGTCTAAGAAGTTGTAAAAAGCTTCTAAGCCAGTCACGTTTTCCAGACACTCCCTTTCCTCTCTAAAGCTTTGATTCACACGCTTTGTATACTTAAAGTTTCAGAATCTAAAGGTTAGACATCGACGCGAAATATACATTCAGAATCAGAAGCCTCAAACCCGGTGAATGAGTGGTTTAACAGTTTTGCATTGGAAGCTAAAGAAAGGCTAAGCGGTGATATATGATGGAATTTGCTTTCGTTGCCATGAGTGCCCTCCTGCCCCTAATGATGTTTTATATACAAAATCATTGGCCAAAAATGCGACTGCTTTTTAATACAGGTGCACTTTTGTCCCTATTAGTCTTCGGTAATATCGCTTCCCTGTCCATTTATCAAATCATTCAGGAAAAAACTGTGTTTATGACTACTATTCATGGGCTATTTTTAAATCCCGCCTTCCTGATTACCGGTGCTTATACAGGTGTATACATACTTTACCGGGGTCTTCTCATCGGAGTAGATGAATCATAAAAATGTCATGCAAGCCTCCTTGTTTCAGATAAACAAACTCCCTCCCGATTCAATTCTCCTTTGTGGATTATATTAAGAATGCAAGCAAAAATACCAGCGAGGTCACTGGTATTCGTTGATACTACAGCTTTGTATTTTTCTTTTTTGCACGTTGTTCCAGCTGCGACTGTGGCCTTTGGGATGTTTCTTCTTCCGATAATCCCTGTGGAGTTACACTTGACTGACTTTGTTTTTTACTCCAAATATCATTTTTTTCCGGCATGTCAACACCTCCTGAAAATAGTATCAGAAAATGAATACTCAATTATGCATATGGATTGACTGCAATTATCCTTTTTCCATACGTTTACCACTATATTGCTCCCTCAGTGTACGTTTCAAAACTTTCCCACTCGGATTTTTCGGGAGTTGTTTCGTCAATACCACTCGTTTTGGGATCTTAAATTTTGCCAGTTTCTCTTTGCAATAAGCGATAACTGCTTCAGAAGTTAGTCCGCTTTCCTCTTTCGGTACAACTACTGCCACTATCGCCTCAATCCAATACGCATCATCCATACCGATAACCGCAACCTCCGATACGCCGGCAAGCTCGTAAATCGCTTCCTCCACTTCCCGGCTGGAGACATTTTCTCCGCCTGTGTTGATCATATCTTTTTTACGATCGACTATGGTGATGTAGCCATCTTCATCCATCACTCCCAAATCACCACTGTGGAACCAGCCTCCGCGGAATGCTTCCGCCGTTTTTTTCGGGTCATACAGATATCCATCCATTGCGTGCGGACTGCGATGGACGATCTCTCCAACTACGCCGCGACACACTTCCTGCCCCTCATCATTTACAATCCTCGTCTGTATATTCAAAGCCGGTTTTCCCGCTGATCCAAGTTTACTGAGCTGATCTTCCGGTTGTAATGTTGTTGCCAGCGGTGCCACTTCTGTCTGTCCGTAAAAATTGTAAAAGTGAGCATTGGGAAGTCGTTCGGCAAGTTCTTTGAGAATCTCCCGCGGCATAGTGGCAGCTCCATAGTAACATTTCTTGAGAGATGATAAATCTCGTCGTGAAAAATCAGGATGTCGCAGCAAGGCGATCCAGACTGTTGGCGGGCAGAATACCTGGGTCACCTTTTTGGCTTCGATCATCTCTAGCATCACATCCGGTTTTGCCGCATCCACAATGACACCGCTTGCTCCAAGATAGATGCTAGGGCCTAGAAAAACATGAAGCTGGGCGCTATGATAAAAGGGCAGTGCATGAAGGACAATGTCATCGCTGCGCATATCTCCATCCACAATGCAGCTCACGTATTCACTAATGATACTTCTGTGACTTAACATCACACCTTTTGGCTTAGATTCTGTTCCGCTTGTATAAAGTACATGTACAAGGTCTTCATCGGAAACATCTGCAATAATCTGTTCCTCTAATTGACCTGCTTGTACATTCTTCAAGCACCTCCAATGTAATCGGCCAACTTCATCCTGGTCTGCATCCAAAATATAACAGCTTTTCAGTCCTTTTCGGTTCGATGCTTCTTCCATTATCGGAATAAATTCTTTTTCTGCCAGGTAACCACAAACTTGTGCATGCTCTAAAATATAGGCAGCCTCCTCGGCTGCCAGCATGTAATTGATCGGCACCATTACTGCACCGATTCGTGCCAGCGCGAAGTTAACGACGACAAAGTCCAGATTGTTTTTTGACATCACTGCAATCATATCGCCTTTTTTTAAGCCGTCTCCCAAAAATCCCCTTGCCGTTTTGTTCACAAGACCATCCAATTCCGCGTAAGTCAACTGGTCATGTTTATAAGTCATTGCAACCTTGTTGCCGAATTTCGCCCGTGTTCTTGTCAGAATATCACCAAGCGTATTCCGCTGTATCTCTTTGATCATCTGTCCAAGCTCGTCCCTCGGTTTTTTTTCAACCGTCATCTAATCCCTCCCCAATTTACTGCAAAAAATCCATTTTTAAAAAGAAGTGGATTTTTTTGCTGCCGATGTACGTCACGTTATTTTATGAAATAAAGACTGTACACAGACCATATTTATACGTTTTTCATCTGATTCGAAGAATAAAAGCCTGAAAAAAATGCTACACATACCAGCAATAAGTAGGGACATTTATTTTTGGAAGGGAAGAAGATCTTATTTAAAATGATGAATCTTTCCATAGAGTGATTTTTTGTCAAATAATTCGTTCGGTCGCATCTTAGTTGTTTGCGATGACAGACGCTATCTGTCCGTCATCGCAAACAATCATTTTAAAAGGGCGACCTGCCAAATCCCCAAATCGCGACGTGAATTATTTTTGTAATGTATCAATGAATGAATTAATAAATCGTTCGTTTTCAACGTCTAAACATATTTCAACACTCGGTTTTTGCCAATTATTACGGAAATCACAAATCGTCTGCCCGTAGCTCAGATCACTTTTCGTCTCGACATCAACATAATATCTGGCAGTTTTCACAAGTGTAGGGTCACACGTTAATGGATCATGCAGTGCACAGCCATCTCTCCCATAATGCAGTTTACTGTATTCGCGGTATTGGTTTGTACTTTGGAAGATGAAATTATAGTATTTCGTTCCCTTCAACCATTCTATCCCATCCTTGGTCAGAAATGTTCTCATTGTAAACATCAAGACTGACCAACTTGATTGATATCCCAGAATGCAACACGATTCTTGCTGCTTCTGCATCAGCATAGATGTTCATTTTTGCTAACTTTTTATTGTATCATCCTGCGTTTCAACAGTCCTGATAATATCCAGGTTTGTCTTACACTTGAAAGGGAAACATATAGAATGATGCATTTCCAACATTTGCAGATTGCACATCATTGTCTGTTTTAATGGAAAGGAATGATACGGATGTATAAAAAACAGGAAAGAAAGTTGATGTGGCTTTCTTTTATCGTTGCCGGCATTATGCTTTTGTCAATAATCGGGAAATTATTCCATTAATGAAGGAGTGTCAAGAAATTGATAAATGATAAAGCAGTGTTTTTCAGCCGCATGCTTACCGAATTAACACTGTCATTTCATATTATTTACGCCACATTGGGTGTAGGGGTGCCACTCATGATTATGATTGCACAATGGGTGGGCATTAAAAAGAATGATGAACATTATATTCTGCTTGCGCGAAGATGGACACGCGGGTTTGTTGTAACTGTAGCAGTTGGTGTTGTGACAGGGACCGCAATCGGACTGCAGCTTTCCCTCCTGTGGCCAAATTTCATGGAGCTTGCAGGAAATGTGATCGCTTTGCCGCTATTCATGGAGACCTTCGCCTTTTTCTTTGAAGCCATCTTTCTCGGTATTTACTTATATACGTGGGATCGTTTTGACAATCAGAAGAAGCATTTTCTTCTACTGATTCCCGTTGCGCTTGGGGCATCTTTCTCAGCGGTATTCATTACCATTGTCAATGCGTTTATGAATGCTCCACAAGGCTTTAGGATTGCAAATGGTGAATTGGTCGATGTCAATCCGATAAAAGCAATGTTTAACCCGGCCATGCCGACTAAAGTATCACATGTTGTAGCAACAGCCTTCATGATGAGTGCTTTTGTGTTGGCATCCATAGCAGCATACCGTTTATTGCGTGGCTCCAACCATATATACCACAAAAAAGCGCTGGCTCTAACGGTAAAAGTCGGTTTGATTTTCTCGATAGCTTCTTTACTGATTGGAGATTTTTCCGGGAAATATCTTGCGAAGTATCAGCCTGAGAAACTTGCTGCCGCAGAATGGCATATGGAAACCGGTACAAAAGCACCCTTGGTTGTTTTTGGAGTAAGAGACGGTGACGAGGTGAAATATGCACTGAAAATCCCCTTCGCTTTGAGCATTTTAGCAGGTGATTCTCCGAGCGCGGAAGTGATCGGATTGGATCAGTATAAAAAAGAGGATACTCCGCCGCTGTACATTCATTATTTATTCGATACCATGGTATCAATCGGAACGTTGATGATTTTGATTTCCTTCCTGTATTGGTTAGGGTTGAAAATGAATTGGTCCTTTATAAAATCAAAAATCTTTCGTTGGCTGCTGGTAGCTGGCGGGCCGTTGACCGTTATTGCGATGGAAGCAGGCTGGTGGCTTGCGGAAGTAGGCAGACAGCCTTGGATTCTTCGGGGCATCATGCGAACATCTGAAGGGGCCACCACGAGCAATCAAGTGGATTTGATGCTGCTATTGTTCTGTTTGCTCTACCTTATTCTAGGGATCGGCTCCATTGTTGTCTTGATCCGAATGTTCCGCAATAACCCTATTGAACGTGAACTTGCTGACCGAGCATCTGCAAAAGGCGGTGAAAGATCATGAATATGGAAATACTTGGGATTTTGGTACTTTGGACATTCTTATTTGGCTATTTGATTATCGCGTCCATCGATTTCGGAGCCGGTTTTTTCAATGCTTACAGTGAACTTACGAGCAAGCAGCATATCATTTCTGCTGTCATCCAGCGTTATCTGTCGCCTGTATGGGAAGTAACCAATGTTTTTCTTGTATTTTTCTTCGTCGGGATTGTTGGTTTTTTTCCAAAAACCGCATTTTACTATGGCACGACATTATTGGTTCCGGTCAGCATCGCGATCATTTTGTTAGCTATCCGTGGTGCCTATTATGCATTTGAAACATACGGCCACAAACCGCATAAAGGGTACGCCTTTATGTACGGTGCCGCCGGTCTGCTGCTTCCAGCCGCACTGTCGATCGTACTCACTATTTCAGAAGGTGGATTTATTTCTATGGTGAATAATGCTCCCGTACTCGATTACTGGACTCTTTTCACTAGTCCGCTCACATGGAGCATTGTTGTATTGAGTATCACTGCGTTATTATTTATCTCAGCAGTATTTCTGACCTGGTATGCTGGTAAAGCAAATGATGCTCCAGCGATGGAGCTTATGCGCAAATATGCATTAATTTGGGCATTGCCGACCATCATTACTGCTGGCGGGATTATGTATGAATTGCAATTTCACAATCCTGCACATTTTGAACGAATTCTCAATTTATGGTGGATGTTCGCATTATCGCTGGTGTTCTTTATTGGGACAATCTGGCTTCTGTGGATGGGAAAGCATCTTGGATTTGCGGTTATCCTGATGATTGCTCAGTTTGGATTTGCTTTCTATGGCTATGGCATTTCCCATTACCCATATCTTTTATATCCACAGCTGACACTATATGACAGTTTCACAAACGAAGCAATGGCGATAGGACTGGTGATCGCATTCATAGCTGGATTGGCATTGCTGCTCCCATCCCTTTACTTGTTGCTGCGCCTCTTTCTCTTTGATAAAGATTACGTGCGTGGAAATAGCAAATAAGTACTTCTAACGAGGTGATTTTATGACTGACTTCATGGTTTTTGGAGCTCCGTTCATCGTTTTGATTCTGTCCATGGCAGTGGCTTTTTGGGCAGCCCTGCATGATAAACATTCAGAAAAAGAATGATTGGTATGGATGTAACAACGGAACATTGTTGAAACGTAGAAAACAGCCCAATTTGAAAAGTTCGGTATAGCTAACTCATCATTTGTTATATGCTCAGCTGAGATTCAGTGGGAATGATCATTCCCACTGAATCTTTTTTTCTACATGTAAAAGCGTATTTTTTTATTGACAACATTTTCGTATCTGCTATCCTTTATTCATTAACATTTTAGATAATTCAAATTGATTTTTCTACTCAGGAAGGTGATTACGCATGTTTTCTCAACAATTAAGAATACCAGGTCCTACTCCTATTCCGCCAAGCGTTCAGCAGGCAATGAATCAAGCAATGGTTGGACATAGAGATCAAGAAACCAAAGAACTCATCCATACGATTCAACCGCTTCTCCGACCGATTTTTGGAACAAAGCAAGAGGTAATCGTTCTTGCAGGCAGCGGCACCGGTGGTTTAGAGAGCGCAGCAGTAAATATCGCCAATGCTGGCGATGAAGTACTCGTTGCAGTCACTGGAGCTTTTGGCGACAGATTTGCATCCATTTGTGAGGCGCATGATTTGAAAACCCATCACATGAATGTGACATGGGGAACCGCTGCGAATCCTGATGATTTAAAGTCCTTCCTTCTGGATCACCCAACCATTCAGGCAGTGTTCCTGACCTTTTGTGAAACCTCGACAGGAGTGCTCAATCCTATCAAAGAATTAGCTGCAGTTGTCCGCGAGTATTCCAACGCTTACGTGGT
This sequence comes from Tigheibacillus halophilus, assembly GCF_042683165.1. NCBI lineage: Bacteria > Bacillati > Bacillota > Bacilli > Caryophanales > Bacillaceae > Tigheibacillus > Tigheibacillus halophilus. The sequence continues at coordinate 97,444 of NZ_JBHUIZ010000003.1, read as the reverse complement.
GGTAGATGGGGTTTCTTCTGTAGGCGGAACTGCCAGCCATATGGATGATTGGGGTATCGACATGTTAGTCACCGGCTCACAAAAAGCATTGATGCTTCCCCCTGGGCTGGCTTTTATAGCTGTGAGCGAGCGAGCGTGGAAACAGATTCAAGACAACTCGCAAAGACGTTTCTACTTCGACTTGCGGAAATACAGGAAATCATTAGAGGGGGATTCTACGCCGTATACGCCCCCAGTTTCTTTACTTTATGGTCTGAAACAAGCAGTGCAATTGATAGACCAGGAGGGGCTCTCGGAAATCTATGATCGCCATCAATTGATGATGAACATGACACGTAAAGCTTGTAAAGCGTTGGGATTGCCTTTGCTTGCCGCAGATGATATCGCATCTCCTACCGTAACAGCCATCAAACCCGACCATTTTTCCGCCAAGCAGTTAAAAATGATGTTGAAAAGCAGTTTCAACCTCAATGTTGCTGGCGGGCAAGCACATCTGGCCGATGAAATTATCCGTATTGGCCATATGGGATATTGTTCTCCAAACGATGTGCTGCTTTGCATCAGTTTACTTGAAATGGGGCTTTCCAAACTAACAGGTGCAGATACGTTCGGGGTCGGAACAAAAGAAGCAGAAAAAGAATACTTTCATTTTTTAAGCCGTAAGGAGGATCGTGGATGATGTTTCATATATTAGTTGCTGATCCATTAAGTGAAGAGGGACTTAAGCCACTTCGCGAACACTCCGACATAAACGTGTCGGTCCAAACAGAACTTTCACCGGAAGCGTTGCTTGCTGAAATTCCAACATACGATGCATTGATTGTACGAAGCCAAACATCAGTCACTGCGGAACTACTTGAAAAAGCGGATCGGTTGAAAATTATCGGCCGAGCTGGAGTCGGAACGGACAACATTGATTTACAAGCTGCAACACAGCGCGGCATTATCGTTGTTAATGCACCACACGGCAATACCAATTCCGCCGCTGAGCATACCATGGCAATGATCATGTCCCTATCACGAAACATTCCACAGGCTTACCATTCCCTTAAACAGCATGAATGGAATCGAAAAAAGTTCCTTGGGACTGAGCTTAAAGGTAAGACACTGGGGATTGTAGGGCTGGGCCGTATCGGGACAGAAGTCGCTTTTCGGGCGAAAGGCCAGCGAATGCAAGTGATCGCCTTTGATCCGTTTTTAACAGAGGAAAAAGCTGAAAAAATCGGCATTGGCTATGGCAGCCTGGAAGAAGTTTTAAAGGCAGCTGACTTTATTACGGTACATACACCATTGCTGAAAAATACCAGACATCTGATCAACGCAGAGGCCTTTAAATTAATGAAGGATAATGTGCAAATAGTCAATTGTGCTCGTGGCGGTATTATTGACGAGGAAGCACTTTACGATGCAATTGTCTCTGGAAAAGTTGCCGGTGCGGCACTTGATGTCTTTGAAAATGAACCAGCCCTTGAGAACAAACTCTTGACTCTTCCTGAAGTGATTGCTACACCCCATTTAGGAGCTTCGACAGTAGAGGCACAGGAAAATGTGGCAATTGATGTCAGCCAGGATATTGCGTGCTATCTGCAAGGATCTGCTGCCGCAAACCCTGTTAATATACCTGCTATTTCAAATGAACATATGGGTAAAGTAAAACCTTATTTCTTATTGGCGGAAAAGCTTGGGGAGTTTGTTTCTTATCAGTCTGATGAAGCTATTGAAGAAATTGTTTTGAATTATGCCGGTGATGTTTCGGAATATGAGGTCACCCCATTAAGCAGGATAGCAATCAAAGGTCTATTGAAGCGGCATCTTGGCGATCATGTCAATGAAGTGAATGCGATGTACCTGGCGGAAAAAAAGGGGATCACAGTGCATGAAAATAAAACGAAAACTACCAAAGGGTTCACAAACCTGCTGCGAATTGATATTGTGACTGGAAAGCGTACTGTTACTGCAGCAGGAACGCTGCTGAATGGACTTGGCCCAAGAATTGTCCATGTTGATCAATTCCACGTTGATGTGACGCCGACTGGTCACATCGTGTTGATCCACCATCGTGACCAGCCCGGCGTTATCGGAAAAATGGGGAATTTACTTGGAACGCATCATATCAATATCGCAACGATGCAGGTGGACCGATGGGATGAGGGCGGTAAAGCGATCATGCTGCTTAAAGTAGACCGTCATCTGGAACCTGACAGTATAAGCGCGTTGAAAGCCCTTCCAGAAATAGAAGACGTGCGCACAATTGATTTCTGATAAAAATAGGAGAACACACGGATCAGCTGTGTGTTCTCCTATTGTTTAACAGCATTATTCTGTTGCACCTGTCGGTTTTGTATCTTTGATAAAGCATGCGAGAATCAATCCCAAAATTGCCATTACCCCTGCCACCGCAAAGGAAACATTGACACCATGGATGATTCCGTTAAGACCCTTTTCCGGTATAGCATGATTGGCCATCAATGTAACCAGCAGCGCTGTACCGATAGCACCTGCGATTTGGCGCATCGTATTATTCATCGCAGTACCGTGAGGGATAAGATCTGTACTAAGCTGATTCAACCCAGCAGTCGTTGTTGGCATCATGACCATAGCGATACCTAACATTCTCACCGCATTGACACTCGTCAGATAAAGAAATGTCGTCTGACTGTCCAGATTGGTGAACATGAATGTCGTAATGGTGATAATGGCTAATCCGATGATTGCCAGCCACTTCGCACCAAACTTATCAAACAGTCTTCCTGTTATCGGGTTCATGATACCTTGTACAATAGCACCTGGAAGAAGCATCAATCCGGATTCAAAAGCTGAGAACCCGAGCATATTTTGCATGTAGAGCGGCAATACGACCGCTGCTCCAATCAAAGACATGAACGCAAGCATACCCAATGCCGTCGTCAGCGTGAAAATTTTATTTTTAAACACTCTGAATTCCAGGATTGGCGTCTCGAGAGTAAGCTGTCTCAGAATGAACCAAGTCAATGTGATGGCTCCCACAATCAATGAGATAATTACATGAAGACTTGCCCATCCGTTGGATCCCGCTGTGCTGAATGCATATAATAAACCACCAAAGCCGAACGTGGAGAGTATAATTGAAATCGGATCCACTTTCGGATTCATTTGTTTTGTGACATTTTTCAAGAGAAAATACGCAACGATGATGTCAGCTATTACTATTGGCAATACAATGTAGAACAAACTTCTCCATGGGAAGTTTTCCACAAGCCATCCTGACAGTGTCGGACCAATCGCTGGCGCGAAAGCAATGACTAACCCGAACATCCCCATAGCAGTACCACGTTTTTCCTTAGGGAAAATCAAAAAGAATACGGTCTGCATCAACGGCATAATGATTCCCGCACCTGAAGCCTGCAATATGCGCCCAATCAATAACAGCGTGAAGTTGGGTGCCAACGCACATATAAGTGTTCCCAACGCGAAAAGGCTCATAGCACTAATAAATAATTTTCTCGTAGTAAACTTCTCAATAAGGAATGCAGTGATTGGAATCATAATCCCATTAACAAGCATAAAAATGGACTGGAGCCATTGTGCCACTGTTTCATGCAGATCCAAATCTCTCATGATATGCGGCAATGCGGTTGCCAAAAGCGTCTGATTTAATATAGCAACAAAGGCACCAGACAGCAAAACAATGATGATTGGTATTTTATTATCAATTTGTTGTGGGTGTTTCACTGTTTTGGGTTCAGACATACATTTCCTTCTTTCCATATTACTTACACCGGTGTTTCTTCACAGTGATAAGCAAACTTTTTATTAAGTTTTCCGTAATACCCAATAGACAAGAAATCATTTTAACATATATCCATTAAGCTGCAAAATAAAACATTTAACCTTAGTATGCTTCTTGAAGACTAAAAAAATCACCTATTCCTTCGTCTTACCGCAGTCTTTGAACAAGTGGCAAAAGTTCACTTAAATTCTTGATTTCGTATGTTGCATGGATGCCAGACGCATTATTTTCATGGCGTTTTACCAAAACAGAACTTATGCCGGACCTCTCCGCCCCCAAAATATCTGTCTTTACGTTATCGCCCACCATCAACACTTCACTTGCCTCAACAGCGAGCACTTCTAATGCATGCGTAAAAATGGAAGGATCCGGTTTACCGATACCGAATGCTCCGGAAACGATAATATCGTCCAGATATTCTTTTAGCACCGGAGAGAGGGATAATTTGGTGTTTTGTAAATCTGGCGAGCCATTTGTCAGGAGCAGCAATTCAAAATCATCTTCCTTTAGACTCTTTAGCACATCAACCGTATCTTCAAAAAGAAACGGACATTTTTTCCGCTGTTCAGGAAACATGGCAGCTAATTCCTTCCCAAGGCCCGCCTGCTGACATTGTTGCGCAGCCAATGCTTCCTGCCATACCTTCAGTCTATATGCTGGTGCGATTTCACGCAGTCTGGCGAAATCCTCACCCGGATCTGCAAAATTTGCCCACATTGCTTCGAAAACCCCAATACCGATTTTTTTGGCAAAATCATAGGTTTCATAGGATGCGTACAGGCGCGGCGCTATTGTCCGCACATCATTTTCCAGCCTTTCAGGATCAACGCCGCCAACCTCTGCTGCATATGAACTTGTGTTTTGCAATGCTATATCAACACTTTTTCTATCCCACAGTAAGGTGTCATCCAAATCAAATATGATTGCTTTTAACGTCATGTGCCAGTCCCCCATTTTTATGTACACTATTTTCATTCCATGATAGCATTATTTGCCAGAATCCTCATTTAATTTGTCCAAAAAGAATTGACTGTATCTGTTCACCCGGCGTTTAAAGTAATAGGATAAAACAAAAAGAGCCACATGCATCCTCTGACACATGTGACAATTTGGTTTTTTAATTCCCTGGAGGTCTATTGGTGCGGTATTTATTGTCATTTTTCATATCGTTGATTTCTTCTTTGCTCTTGTTTTTCTTCGCGTTCTTCTTTTTGCTCACTGGATTTCCCTCCGATCATATCTATTTTGCCACTTCTAATAGGAATTATGAATTTGATTGCATCTGTCCTGGCTTCTCCTAAATAATTGGTGTTCATTTTTTTTATAAAAAATTGAATGCTCATGCAATAAAAAAACAGCAAGGAAGACCATGCTGTTTTTTTTATTTCACTACAAATTTTGTATGACTGCTGCCTTCTTTATTCTTACTGACTTCCAGTATGGCGGGGAAGATATCTTTGAGTTCCTGTACATGAGATATGATGCCGATAAGCCGGCCTGATTTCTGCAAATCGACCAGTGTATCAATCGCTTTGTGCAGGGATTCTTCATCCAATGTGCCAAATCCTTCGTCAATGAACATCGTATCAATGGAAATGCTGCCTTGAAAACTTTGAATGACATCCGACATGCCTAATGCCAAACATAAAGAAGCATTAAATTTTTCGCCGCCTGATAACGTCTTAACATCCCTTGTCTGTCCAGTGTATGCATCAAATACATCGATACTGAGACCGCTCTGTTTCCCCCGTGCTTCTTGACGGGAACTTCTAGTCAACATAAATTGGCCATTTGACAAATTTTTTAACCGATGGTTTGCGGCTTCAATGATTTGCTCTAAGTATTCCATTTGCAAAAAGCGTTCGAAAGATATTTTCTGGCTGTTCTGACCGCGAATAACATCATGTAAATCTGCAATGACAGATAGCTTTTTCTCATATGACACACATTTTTGGGCTGTTGTTTGGATATTCATTTTTAATTCAGAGGCCTTATCAAAATATTCCTTAGATGCATGCCACTTATCCAGTGCCTGCTCATAGTTTTGTTTCAGCTTGTCAAGCTGTATTTCCATTTCAGTCAAATCTGTACGTTGTTTGTCCTTCAACATCGTTTGCAATTCCAATATCTGTTCATCAAGTGTTGATTGTTCCTGCCTGAACATACGAATTTCTTTTGCCAGATGTGTTTGCATTTCTTCCGTCATTGTTGCAGCCTGGTATGCCACTTCGGAATCAAAATCCGCTTCTTTCAAGGCAGTCAGGAGCTGCTGTTCACTTTTTTCCTTTTTGGACTTTGCTTCTGCTAACTGCTTCACTGCATGTTCTGCATCTGTCACGGCACGGTTATAATGATCCCGGGCCTTTTCCAGTCCCTTTTGCGCTTGTTCTGCTGCATGATCCAGGGCCTCTTTCTGTTGCTTTAGATCGGCAATCAATTTTTCAAGTGCTGATAAGCTGCGTACACTGTCCGGAATCATGTTCAGCTTGTCTTCATAGATAGCTTTAGCTTGCAAATAAACTGACTTCTGTTGCTGATAGGACTGGTCATTTTTTTCTTTTTGATGATTCAATTCTTTGATTTCTGCTTCAGCAATTCTTTGTTTTTCTTTATAATGTTGCAGCTGTTCGGCATTTTTGGTTAGTTTGGAAACCATTTCACTCTGCTGCTTCCCGGAAAGGATAAGCTGCTGATAAGTTTCCCGGGCGTTGTCTACAGTAATGTTTTGTGCTTTAACAGCCTCCGAAGCTTCTGTCAACAAGGACACATTATGTTTGTAATCTGCCTCGATGCCAGCATATTTACTCTCTTGCTTTTGTAGAGCGGCTTTTGCCTCCTGCAGCCGCTCTTTCGTTATGTCAGCTGTATCATGTCCCAACGCTTGCTGCCCGTGCCAGATGCTGCCACATACCGGGCAGGCATCTCCTTCATGCAGATGAGCGGCCAACACACTTGCCTGATTGTCCAGCCAGGTCTGTTCCATGTTCTGATACTGTTTTTGGACCTCCTGCAGCTGAGCAGACTGTTCACGCTTTTCTTTTATTAATTTTTCCTGTTTATCTGCAGCTTTCAAATAATCATGAAGGATACGAGCCTGTTCACGCATTTCTGTCAGACGATTTTGTTCTTGAGGCAATTTCGCAACGGCTGTATCCAATGCTTTCACTTTTTCCTGATGCTGATCGTAAATCTGTTGCTTTTCTTTTAATGTGTGGGTGATTTCCTGTAATGCTTCCTCTGCCAGTTTCATACGTTTTTGTGAAACCATCACCTGTTCAGATCGTTTGTTTATTTCCTCCACAACAGGCAGCAAGTCCATGTGCCTATCCAGTCTTTTGCCCAATGCTTCACGTTCCGGTTCCTTCTCAGCTTGTGCTTTTGCCTGTTGCTGTTTGTCCGACAGTTCTTCCTTGGCATGCTTCAAAATCTGGTCTGCATTGTTGCGATTTACCGTTTTTTCTCTCTCGGTTTTGCGCCAATCTTCTGCTTGCTGCTGAAAAGGTAAGATTTTTGCCGCACGTTCCGCATTTTTTAAACGCTTTTCTTTTTCAAGAAATACTTGTTCCTGGCTGGCAAGTGCATCTCGCCGCTGTTCTTTTTCTTTCAAACGATCAAACTGTTCGTTCATATTTTTGGCCTCGTGGTAGGCCGTTTGTTTTTTCCCATGCAATGCGTAAGCTTGCTCGTACCTATTTCTGTCTGCAGTAATTCCCTCGCGGTAATAGGTGATTTCATCATCAAGCGCTGCCATAACCTGCTGACTGTGGTAGTATTCCATCTGCAACACTTTCTGCAGCTGGGAATGTTCACGAAGCGGCAGCATATGGTGTATTCCATGCAAATAAGAATCGAGCATTTCTTTTGCCTGCTGATAAGAGCTCATGGCCGCATCCTTTTTCTCTTTCAGTCTTTCGGCTATCTGCTGATACGATTTTGTTTTAAAAATCTTTCTCAGAATCGCCTCTTTATTTTCTGTTTCTGAGGTTAATAATTTGCGAAATTCCCCTTGCGGCAGCATGACAATCTGCTTGAACTGATCCTGTGTCAAACCTAGTAAAGATTCAACCTTTTGATTGATATCGGACACAATCTGACGGTCTACACAGGGAATTTCCCTTTCATCTTTTTTCTCAAAAAATTCGTATTTTTCCCCTGTTTTCGTTTTGTTACCCTGCTTAATGTGCCCAAGCTGTCGCAAAATCCGGTACTTCTTGTCCTTTAGCGCAAACTCCAGTTCAACGGATGTATGTACATCATCAGATGCGAAACCACTGCGCAGCATGGTCATATTTTCCCTATCCGTCCCACTGGCACTTCCATACAAAGCAAAACAGATCCCATCAAAGATCGTCGTTTTTCCAGCACCTGTTTTACCTGAAATGACAAAAAGCTGCTGGTCATCAAGCTGCTGAAAATCAATCACTTCCGTATCTTTATATGGTCCGAATGCAGTCATGGTCAGTCTTAACGGTCTCATCTGTTTCCTCTCCTTTGGCTGTGCATCAGTGGTTTACCGATACTTTCTCTTTTGATGGTATGGAAGTTTCGGAATCTGCTTGATTCATTTCTTCCAGCACCTCTGAAAAAATCGCTTCTGTTTCTGAAGTGGCTGCTTGCCCTTTTACTTCCTTATAAAAAGCCTTGAATAGATCCAAATCATTCATTTGCGTGCGCTTCTTTTGCTCTCCCTCTTCCACACCAGCCGGAGTGAAAAAGTAATTTTTACGTTCCACATGCAATGCATTCGGATATACCGCACGTATTTTTTCCATCGGTGAAAGCACTGGCGTCTCATCTAACAGTTTTACAACTACATAATCTTCATTGACAGGATGTGTCAGAAGTTCATCTATCGTGGCTTCAACAGTTCTGATGTCACGGCGGGGTGACAACAATCTTTTCTCTATTTCAGTATGTCCTTCCCCATCCATCTCCACAATGTAGTAACCTTTCTTGTGGAATTCTTCGGAAATGGAATATTTCAGCAATGAACCACTATAACGGATGTTTTCCTGCAGGGCCTGATGCGCCTGGTGAAGATGTCCCAATGCTGTATAATGGAAGTTTTGAAAAAGATGGGCATCCACATGCTCCGCACCGCCAATGGAAAGCGGTCGTTCTGAATCACTTGTATTTTCTTCCGCTTCACCAAATGGCGTTACAAATGCATGTCCCACAAAAACATGGCGGGCGGTATGATCCAAGTTTTCCACAATGTTCGTAGTGATTGCCTTCATGGCGTCATTGTGATTGCGTATTGTCTCATCATTATATACATGTCGTACAACACTGGGATCGCAGTATGGAATTAGGTGAAAATGAACATCGCCATATGTATCTGAAAGTTTGATAGGCTGAGGATCTTTTTCTAGTTGACCGATAATATGCAAACCGTTATTTTTCATAATGTTTGAGCCAAAATGAAGACGGCTCGGACTATCATGGTTACCTGCTATAGCAAGTACCGGTATCTTCAAATCTAAGACGATTTTTGCCAATGTTTGGTCAAGAAGATGAACCGCTTCGACCGGAGGGACTGCACGGTCATATAAATCGCCTGCGATAATGACGGCATCGGGCTGTTCTTTTTCCACTGCCTCAGTGAATTGTGCCAATATGCATGCCTGATCTTCTGTCATATAGACACCCTGCACCAATTTGCCCAAATGCCAGTCAGCCGTGTGGAAAAATTTCATTATTATCCGCTCCTTAAAAGAATTAAGAGAATTCATCAGTTTGTTCTTGCTACCGCTATTTTATCATAGCGGTGAATATAACCGTCAGTTTAATTTTCTATGACTATATGCTTATTTTACCACAATGTTTTATACTGTTTTTTTCAAAAGACGTTTGCAGTAGTCATCATTTTTTTTGATTCCTCATACTTCTTTTCATTGTAATCTATTTACTCCTTAATAAAAACACCCTTAAAGTCAGATTCTTATTCTAACTTCAGGGGTGCAACCCATTCACTGCTCTTTTTGTCCAAACCAGCTGAAATTTCTGCTCAGAAATTGAAAGGTAAACCATAAGCCCGCCGCTATTACCAATGACAGCATTATCCTTGGAAAAAAAGAAATATCATATACGTTGGCAAGAATACCGGCCGGCACTGCAGAAACAAAACCGATTACAATAGGTACCATTCTTGATTTCTCTTTCTTGTTCCGCATGAAAACACCACCCGTCATTGAAAAACTGTGTATTTTCAATATGGCTGTTTTTGGAAAAAATATACATTTTGATAAGATGGATGCAACACGCAAGCCTTGTCGGACCATGATCGTACGAACCTGATGAAACAAAAAATCATAACAACAGGGGACCAAATCACCCTATCATTTTTTGTACAGCTTCAAAATAGTACAAACTACACTTGAAAACAGAACGTATATTCGTATATGATGGATGTAATTGTTAATTTATTACAGTTTATTTTCCACTACTTCATTCAAACAGGAGGAGATGAAAATATGTACAACCAAAACAGCAACCCATTTACGTGGCAAGACATTTTTAACCAAAACTGTCTGAGAGTCAGATTCTATTTGTACACGATCAGCTCATATCAAAAAAAGCCGATGGCATCCACATTACGTCTTAATCGTCAACCATTTTTTTGCGATATAGGGCCCATGGCAAGTTATTTTCGTTATGTGCTTCGAAATAGATTCATGTAATGGGCTTCTGCTGACACATCGTTATGGTTAATCAGTATACTTGGAAAACAGGCAAGAGGAAACAACTGGTCATGTTAGTTATACCTGGCTAGTTTTGTCCCAGGTCCATCATTTCAAATGAAATGGTTCGCATTTTTTTGCCAAGAAAAAAGCACCTTCTGGTCAGATGTCCCAAAAGCAGACTCAGCCTGCTCTTGGGACACCTCAGTCATGGGTGCTTTTTCGACGATTTCAAGCCATCACTATCAGGATCGTACGCCACATCGAATTTCTTGGTAAGTTTTTCTAATTTCTTATGGTACGCATCTGTTTCCTCAACGTACTCCTTGTATATTTTTTCCGCTTCACGGTCAAGCTTCTCATCATGCTTTTCAATCGCCTCAGCTCTGATCTGATTGGATTTCAACATCTTTTCAGCAGTTTTTTCCAGCATCTGTTGGGGTTCTTTTAGTTCATCAATAATTGGATTGATATTTTGTGCCTCTTTCAGTGCTTTTTCATATGCGGGAATCACTTTATTTACCAGTATTTCATACTCTGTCTGTTTATCCGTATAGTTTTCCCCTGTAACTGAGTCCATGAAGTCTTTGGCTTGCTTTTCATACGCAGCAACCCGTTCTGTATCTTCATTGATAAAGGCGATGATACGATCCTGTTTCACTTTAAATTTATTCAAGTCTTGATTTTCCATGTTTTCGACAGGTTTGTAAGAAACCTTGAATTTCTCTGCAATTTGCTTGACAGACTTATTATACTGTTTAAATAACTGCCCATATTCCACAAATCTTGCTTCAGACGTTTGTTTTAAGTCTTGGCGATCTTCTTCGATCGACTGTGCTCTCAGTTCAAGTCCTTCTTTATAAGCTTCAATAGAATCAAGCAAGAACTTACGCGGTGTTTCCAATTCGTCAAACCTTAAATCAATATCTTTCGTTAATTGGCCGGCTTTTTCAAATGCAGGTATCGTTTCATTGACAATGGTTTTATACACTTTTTGATCGTTCTCGTTATGCTTATCATCCATTACTTGCTGCAAAGAATCAAATGCTTTCAGTTGTACTTCAGCAATCGCATAAACATCCTCATTGATGAATGTAGAAACAGCTCTTTGCTTTTCCGCAAAGCTCATTTCTTTTTCAGCTTGATCTTTTTTCGTATCGGGGGCTTTATGATCACTGCAACCAGCCATTATCACTAGTAAGGCCAGCAGAGTTGAAATTATTTTTTTCATGAACATCCATCCTTTTCACCATTATAACGTAAGCCATTTGGTGCTGCACGGAAATGTGTATCTATTTTGTCTCTTCCAACAAAAAATAAAAAGAAACAGCTTCGATACAGGAACGCTTGTTCCTGTTTGGAATCCGTGATATACTCGGGAAAAGTAATTCAGATGCCCCCAGGAACCATCATTCTTCGATTGTATAGAAAAGAAGCAAAGGAGCTGGAACATGGGCTATGGACAACGAAAAACAAAAACAACATGTATCTTTTGAAGAAATTTATGAACAAAATAAACGAAGAATCTATTATCAAATTCACAAAATGAACATATCAGATCCGTACCATGATTTTTTTCAGGAAGGACTTTGCGCCTTGTGGAATGCTTACGAAACATATAATCCAGACAAAGGAACCATGGCAACGTATTTCAATTATACAATACGGAACCGCTTGATTGATAAAATCCGCAAAGACTCACGTATGAAAGAAAAGGAACAAATAATCATCGCAGAAAATAAAAAAGATTATGACGATGGCAATCACAAGCGACAGCGCGAAACAGTCCAACCAATCCCCCATCAAACAGGAATAGAAATTATAGATGAACCTTTTTGGAAAGCCTTACAAACACAATTGACAGACAATCAATGGAAATGGGTAAAGGGCTGTATCATCCATACTTGTACAGTGAAAGAAATTGCAGCAGAAGAGGCTACTACTGTAGAAGCTGTAAAAAGCTGGGGGAAACAAGTGCGTAAGAAATTGCGCAGCGAACCGTTTCGAAAAATGATTGGTTTGGACATTGAAGACACATGATTTTTCAACAGGAGGGGGAGAAACACTTACCTTCCTGTTGATGTATGGTTTGTATCGTTTAATTGTGATTACCGATTCTTGCGGAGCAGGTAAGCACTTTATTTATAAGCATTGATGAATTTCCACATGGCCTGGGAAAACTTTCTGAGCTCAAATTGACAAATGCCATCTTCCAATTTGTTTGAAAGTGACAGCATTACACTTTCTAAAAGAAACGCTCGCGGCTTTTCCTTTAAAATTTCCTCCTTTAAGAAGCGGAGGTATTCTGTCAGCTCTGCATCGCCTTGATCTGTATCAGCAATGAGTGTACACATTGTATCCAGTTGATCTAAGAGTTGATCTTTTAATTGTGTTACAGTCTGCGATTCAAGGATCACATTCAACCAATTTACAGGGAAAAAAACTTCTTGTTTTTCAATTTGATCCGCAATCATTGGTTGCAAACGGTTAAGAGCGAACTGGATCAACTTATGGAGTGATATGTCTTCACTTGTTCCGATTTTCCATACATGCATGAGATGATGTATCATGCCTAAAAGTATTGTCGCCTGGTCGAGTGTATATTGACTGTTTGCCGGTGTGTAGACTTCCTCTATCCGCTTGGCAATCCATTTGATTTCATGAATATGCTGCTTGTGCATGAATGCGATTAAGTCAGGATCTTTTGAGAACATGACTGATTCGAAGAGGACGAATAAGTTATGTTCTTTATTCATGTCCATTCTTACAGCCATTTGTTTGAGAAACACTCCCTCATCCCGTTTGTCCTTCCCTCTGGCAAGCTCTCTTCTTTTTTGGTCACCCTCACGATCCACATATGCCAGTATAGCTATCAAACATTCATTTTTTGAAGGGAAATAGTTATAAAATGTACCTTTAGAGATTTCTGCTGCCTGGATAATATCTTGAATGGATGTTTGCGCAAAACCTTTTTCAATAAATAGTTCCAATGCAACATCGATGACACGTTTTTTCTTCTCGTTCATTTACTCACCTTTTTATATATTTTTATACTTCCATTCTACTCGTTAAACTCTTTATTATCAATACATTAAACTTTTTTATATTTTTTTATTGTATTTTTTGGACTGACGGTATAAAATACTTTAGTATCAGAAAAACAATGCTAGGGAATATGAAAAAGAAGGGGGCATTTTCCACCTGGTTTCCACTGGGAGGAACATAATAAATATTAAAAAAGAAAGAGGTAGTAGTAATTGACGACAACTGAATCGATTGCGACGCCTAAAAAGGCACCTTATGGCATTATTGCCGTACTATTTATTGGTGCATTTGTGGCTATATTGAATGAAACTTTACTGAATATCGCGCTTCCTTCCATCATGAAAGATTTTGGTGTGAATGCAACGGCTGTACAATGGCTGACTACCGGTTATATGCTGATTAACGGCATTTTGATTCCTGCCAGCGCATTTTTTATTCAGCGTTTCACAAACCGAACACTATTTATTGCAGCAATGAGTTTGTTTACATTAGGAACAGCTCTTGCCGCTTTTTCACCTTCTTTTGGCGTACTGATTGCCGGAAGAATGATCCAGGCGTCCGGATCAGCAGTGATGATGCCATTATTAATGAATATCATGCTGGTCGCATTTCCTCCGGAAAAGCGTGGCACAGCAATGGGATTCTTCGGTCTGGTGATGTTTGTCGCTCCGGCAATCGGACCGACCTTATCCGGTTGGATCGTTGAGCACTACAGCTGGAGAACACTATTCGATATGATGATTCCGATAGCTGCCGTAACATTATTATTCGCCATCTTCAAATTAAAGAATCTTACACCGCAGCGTGAAATCAAATTGAATATTTTATCCATCATCTTATCCAGCCTTGGCTTCGGCGGCTTGCTATATGGCTTCAGTACAGCAAGTGACAGAGGGTGGGCAGATCCGTTTGTTTACGGAACAATTATCATAGGAGGTATATCTTTAATTGCCCTGATCCTTCAACAATTACGTATGAAGGAGCCGTTGCTGGAGTTCCGTATTTTTAAATATCCAATGTTTGCTTTGTCATCAGTCATTTCTATCGTTATCGCAATGGCATTATTTTCGGGAATGATATTGATTCCGATTTATGTACAAACAATCAGAGGATTTTCTCCATTAGACGCTGGTTTGCTTATGTTACCAGGGGCGATTGTAATGGGAATCATGTCGCCGATAACCGGCAAGCTGTTCGATAAGTATGGTCCGCGTACGATGTCTATTCTGGGATTATGTATTCTGGTGGGAACGACTTATTTCTTTTCAAAATTGGGGCTGCATACATCCTATATGCAACTCGTCATGTTGTTCACGATTCGCAACTTTGGTATGTCGATGGTCATGATGCCGATTATGACTAACGGTTTGAATCAACTGCCGCAAAAGGATTATCCACATGGTACTGCCATGAATAATACATTGCAGCAAGTATCTGGGGCAATTGGATCCGCATTGTTGATCACCGTCATGAATAATCGTACACAATCCAAAGCGACAGAACTCGGCAAGGAAGCCATGGCTAATATGGACGCAACAGTACAAGAGTCCGCTCATAGCATGGCTGAAATGAAACAACAAATCGCGAATGAAGCGATGCTTCACGGCATAAATTTTTCATTTCTCATTTCAACAATGATTGCAGGGGTCGCTTTGATATTAGCATTCTTTATCAAACGTGTACCAACATCTCCAGGTTCTGCGCCAAGTCCAGACAAGTCAGTGGACCCTGTCGAATTCGCGGCAACAAAGCCCAATGAATCGCCTGTAAATTAACATAAAGCCCCCTCCACTGAGATTATAACCATTCAGCAGAGGGGCCTTTTAATTTAAAATGTCTTGTTCGATTATCCTTTCAAAACGCTCAGCTTCTTCGATAAAAGGCATATGTGCGGATAATTCAAAGGTATAGAAAGTTTTCTCCGGTGCCTCCACATGCTCATAATAGGCCATCGCCTGTTGCAAGGTGGTCTGATAATCATGTAACCCTTGGATGATGTATATCGGTATATGGATAACAGGTACTTTGGCAATCAAGTCAATCTCAGCCAAATGGCGAAGAAGCGGAGAAGAAATTTGCATCCCACGGATAATGTTGACTTTTTCCCAAAAGGTGTATGCATCATTGACCGCATAGGCCGCTAAAAGCTTTATAAGAGAATATTGCCTGCGAAACATCGCTCCTCCATATTTCATCAAATATTTACGTAAAACGAATTCATATTTTTCATTTTGATAGTACTTCGTGTCGATCTCCAGTGATTCCATATGCTTCAATGCCTGTTTATCCCGTTTTTTTCTAGCAACACGTTTCAGAAAGGAAAGCGTTTCTTTTTCTGATTCTACTTGATTGCCAATCTGCCCAGAGCCGATATAGGCATGGTATCGCTCTGGATATCTGCCTGCTGTAATAGTTGCCAAAAAGGTCCCCCATGAATGTGCAAATAAATATATCTTTTCCTGTTGAAATCTGTCTCGTAAATAATCCGTTACTGCAATCGTGTCTGCCAGCAATTGCTCCACGGTAACTTTTTCTTGTCCATCCTTTTTGACAAACGACATTCCAGTTCCGCGCTGATCCCAATAGCAAACTGTAAAGTACTTTTCAAGCCGCAGACCGCCTTTTTTCATCAATGGATAAGCTGGCAGACCAGGGCCGCCATGAATGAACAGCAATACAGGCTTTCCGGGTTTTTCACTCTCTATAATTATCCCTTGGCGGCATTGATTAATATCTGTATATTCTTTGACACGCAGGCTCCCGGGGATGACATGTCCTTGACTATCTATTAATGGAGATAAGGTCCTCTTCTTCACCATTTTGTAATTCATGATTGTCACTGCCTTTTCGATAATCCATATATACTAGTATATCATCATCAAGGCAGATTACGCGTCCGCAAGAACCAGGACCCGAATTTCGATTTCATTTAAAAACAGGCATCCACCTTCAGGTTGCGGTGAATGCCTCGTTTTTCTTATATTCCCGATTGCCACTTATTCATTAAATATACTGCGTCTCCTCTTAACACATCATAAGCTTCATCTGATACAGTCTGTTCCTTACGTAATTCTTTCAATAATACTTGAATAGAACGCATATGTTTTAACGCTTTATCTTCCTTCGACTGTTTTTTGTAATGCTGAACTGCAGACAAATGAAGCCACAGCTGATGTGCTGATAAATCATCGGTGATCTCCCCGCGCTTGGCAAATAAATCCACAAGCATTTGCATGCCCGCAATTGATAGAGAATGGCCGCCTGGAGCTAATGTCAATTCAGCTGTGACGGGTACATGATCTGACGGTCCAGAGAGCCCTAGGCCCGATGCATTGACTTGCATTCGTTTGGAGGCGAAGATATAATCAATCCGTTTTTCGGGTGCATTGGATGGATAAGTATAACCTGGCTCTTCTCCCTGTAAATCCCATCCATCCTGGAACCATCTTAATAAAGGAGAGAGTTCTTCTGCTTCAGGCCCTGCATTCATATCACCCATTAAGATGGAATAGGTGTTTTCAGACATAATCTCCATCATATCCGATACTTGCATTATCCGTACAGCAGGGTCTGGCCGATAATCCAGATGCGTGACAAAAAAAGAAACGGCAGCTCCATCGATGTCTATATCAGCTTGTAAAAAACCAGGAGCAAGTGTTGGTATCGGATCCGTGTCCTGTGTGGATAGACGCGTGATGAAATGGTTTTCAGTTCGAATAATCGGATATTTGCTCAATATTCCAACGCCAAATTGCCGCCTTGGGGCTCCCTCTGTATCTGGGTCAAAATCATATATCGGAGCAAAATAATAGTGCATATGCAATTTCTTAGCAAGTAACTGTATCGTATCCTCATAATCACTGCGGCTGCCCCAATGAACATCCACCTCCTGTAACCCGATGACATCTGCATCCATTTCAGAAAGCGCAGATGCAATTCGGTTCAAGTCGTATTTTCCGTCGGCACCTGATCCCGCCTGAATATTAAAGGTCGCTACCTTTGCATTTACCTCATCAGAGGGTTTCGGTGCGGCTGATGCTATTGTGAGGTTTAGAAATCCAACAAAGAAAATCAAACTGAGTAAAAATGACCATCTTTTTTTCATTATCGATTTCTCCCTTTTGTTTTTAATAAAACCCGTTAAAGCCCTCGGCTATAACGGGTTTTCCCTCTAAGATTCCTGCCATTTCTGCATCAAGTAATCTGCACTGTCATACAAATGCTGATATGACTCCGCACTGATCGCATCGTTCTCTCTTTCATGTTTTAGCATTAATTTAAAACCTTGTAGATGCTTGACCACCTTCTCTGGAGAATTTTTTTTCTCAAATTGGCTCACTGCTGTCAAATGTGTCTCCAAAGCGCGTGAGACCATACTGCTCTCGAATTCGCCATCGGCTTGCAATTTTACAACAAAACGTTGCAAATCCTTTGCGCTCCACCCATAAATTGCATGGGCGGCTTTTTCGGAAACTTTTTTCCGGATGCTATTGGTTGAAACTGTTTCTCTCGTTGGATGTACGCGATTGGTCAGTAATATGGTGACAGCTTGGTTATTGGGATTAATGACAATAGATGTTCCTGTATAGCCTGTATGACCCATTGCGTTTTCATCGGCAAGCGCATCCATATACCAATCTTGGTTCAATTCCCAGCCAAGGCCATGATCCTGCCCTGGAAAATCCCCGTTCCAATTGGTTTGAATCAGCTTGATCGCCTTTTTAGAAAGAACCTGTATTCCTTGGTAAGAGCCATTATGAAGTATCATTTCAGCAAACACGCTCAGATCTGCTGCTGTACTGAATACGCCAGCATGGCCAGCGACACCATCCAGGGCCCATGCATTTTCATCGTGCACACTTCCCCAAACCAGCCCCCGGTTCGTCCATGGTTGGTACTCCGTTGCCGCGATTCTATCTTTTAAACCAGCAGGCGGCTGATACATCGTATCACGCATTTCCAGCGGCTCCGTGATATGCTCTCGCACAAAAACATCTTCTCTCTGCCCGCTGATACGCTCAATTAGTACTCCAAGCGTCATGAAATTGATGTCGCTATATATATAATCCGTATCAGGATCTGTTTGCGGTGCATCCTCCATCGCAAACTTTAAACGGTCTTCCCTATCTCCTTCCACTTCATAAAGACTTTTGGAAGGACCTGGCCTAAGCCCGGAAGTATGGGTCAGCAGCTGTTTAATCGTGATGTCCCCTTTGCCATTTTTTGCAAATTCCGGAATATACTGGGCAACCGGTTCATTCAAATCGAACGCCCCTTGATCCCATAATTGCATGATGGCCGTTGCTGTAAAAAGCTTGGACATGGATGCTATATCAAATATCGTATCTGTTTGCATCTGTACAGGGTTTTCCATTTCCGAGAAATCACTGTCTATATAGCGTGCTGCATATCCATAGGCCTGTTGTTTCACGATTTTTCCATCTTTTGCTATAGCCACTACTGCCCCTGGCATTACGTCCTCCCCTATCGCACGCTCCACTTCGGTATCCAAATCTTCCAAAGGCTTGTCCAGCATATGCACTGCTGCCGGATCAACTTGTGGCAGCTCGTGTGCAGCTGAAATTGTCCCGGCATCCAGTACGATATATGAAAGCATGAATACAAAGATGAACATCGCTGGCATTGTTTTCCTCAACATACTATTTCCCCTCCCTTGATGCAAATTCCAGGCTGCTGCCTATACACCTTTAGTTAATTATTCTTTTTTGAACTTCTGAATGTACTATCAGATTACAGCCAATTTTTATTCACCATTGCTGCTGCATCGATTTTGCCTCTATCTTCAGCTGTTGATAACCTTGTTCTGAAATATCACCAACTTGATATTGTCTGTTAAGTAAATCCAAAAATCCATCCATATGTTTGAACACTTTCTCAGCGGACTGCTTTCTTTCAAACTGCTGTACTGCCTGCAGATGCATTTTTAACATGTTAGCTGTTTCATTATTTGCAATCATACCGTCGCTTTTCAATTGATCAATCATTTTTAGTAAATCTTCAGTGGTAATCTGGTATAAAAGGTAATCTCTGCGCAGTGTTTTAAACTCCTTTAATTCACCCTGCCACTTCTCTGCCATTGCCTCCAAAGACTTTCCTTTCTCAATATCTTCCCTGATCCAACTGTTGCCCGCCAAATTGTCGAAGCTTGCCAGAAAAGAAAAATCATCCGGGTACATATCATGAATCGTTTTCACAATTGCTACCCCTGTGGTGACCGCTTGATACTTCTCCCGATCTGTCACAAACAATTCAACGCCGCCGGACAATTTACCGCTTTCCTTTGAAAATTGCGGCGTGAAGTAAGCTGCGCGAAACTTGATGCCAGGCAAATGCGCTTGATTCAATTTTTGGGCAAGCGCATCACCGTCAATGTAAGAAGCCCCAATTAACTCAAATGGTTTGGTAGTCCCTCTCCCCTCAGAGACATTCGTCCCTTCAATCAGAGCAGTTCCGGAATAAACGGACGCAGTTTCTACTGTCGGCATGTTAGGTGATGGCAGTACCCACGGCAAGTCTGTTTCATCATAATAGCTTGCACGCTTATAATTTTTCATCTTGATAACATCAAGTTTTGCATGAATATCGAATTCTTCATTAAATAACTGTGCCAGTTCGCCTACCGTCATACCATGCCTTTGCGGGATCGGATACAGACCGACAAATGAGGAGAAATCCGGCTCCAGTACCGGCCCCTCCACTTGTCCTGCAATCGGATTCGGGCGATCTAAAATAATCATTTCAATGTTGTTTTCAGCGGCTGCTTCCATCGCATAGGCCATCGTGTAAATGTACGTATAAAAACGAGCTCCGACATCTTGTATATCAAATAGCAGTACATCCACGCCTTCCAGCATTTCCGGTGTCGGTTTCCTTGTTTCACCATACAGGCTGTATACAGGAAGCCCTGTTTTGTCATCAATATAATAATCGACGCCTTCTCCCGCCTGCGCATCTCCCCTCACACCATGCTCGGGACCATATAGCGCAACCAAGTCTACATTTTCGGCATGATCCAAGAGGTCAACTATACTATTCAAGTCCTTATCGACTCCTGTAGGATTCGTAATCAACCCAACATGTTTGCCTTTCAGCTTATCGATTTCCTCATTCAGCAACACATCCACACCAAGTTTAAGCTGTGTTTTTTTGCCAGATGGTGGTTTGCCCTCCACAGAGTTGCCAGATATAGCTGCTCCAGTACCAGCCATTATCAGTACAGCTGCCATTACTATGAAAATCCGGCTTTTTTTCATGGATTTCGCCTCCTGCTTGGAGTTTATTTATTTTTTTGAAATACAATCCTGGACTCGATTCAAGCAACAGATTTCAATTCCTTTACTTTTCTTCTCCTTCAGTCTGCTGTGCCTGGAAAGTCCACTTCAATTGCAATGAGTCTCCTTGGAACTGGTTTTGATCTTCCCCATTATCTATAAAATTGAATTTGACCACTAAATCATCCGCTTCTCCAGCCGGCAACCCTTTTTCTCCAAAATTCGGATAAAAAATGTGCTTGTTAACCGCCTCAGGTGACATATCTTTAAGCTTGTCCAGTGTGGTCTTATAAATAACTTCGTCCAGCTTATCAGCGTTATACAAAAATTCCACTTCAATATGCTTGCCAAAGTCTTCGGTATTGTCCCCTTTGGCATCATTCACCTCGTATTCTGTTTGAAGAAAAACCTTCTCCATATCAAGCGAACCATTGTTTTGCAATTCAAAATCTCGGATCACTGAATCTCCAGGCTTCAAATCACCTACATCAACAACAACGGTCGGTTCCACAGAGAGATCCAGCGTCCCGACTGCAAATGTATTATTGCTTGTAGAACTTGAGCTGAAATAGGCGTAAGTGCCTCCCCCAATCAATGTCATTCCCAATGCTGCAGACATAATTCCCATTGATAATTGTTTTTTCATCCCCATCATTTTTCCTCTCCCTTTTTTATTTATTTAATTTATTTATGAAGCTTTCTTCATTTGTCTTGACTGGAATTACTTTCTCTACCTCAACTTTCCAACAGAGATCACTTACTCCATTTATGCTGTAGTTTCGCTGCAGCCGTATCCAAATAACTGAAAGCTTTTTCACTGATATCTCCATTCTTTTTGTCATGTGCGATTAGCTGTTGGAATCCAGTTAAATGTTTGCTGGCCTTGTCGGTTTTACCGGTTTGTTCAAAACGTTCCACCGCATTTAAATGAATCGTCAACTTACGTGCTGTATCCTTTTTCATATCATCTGTTGCTTTAAACCTGTCTACCAGTGTTTGTATATCCTTTGTATGTTCCACATTTCCAATATAATCCAGGCCATGGCCGATCTCATACTGATCAGGGATGGCTACTGGCAATTCACCTGAAGGGTTGACTTCTCCTGTAAGCACCCGCGAAAGTGCTGCAACGGAAACATCTAAATAACTGTAGGTATTTAAAAACACAGCAACATTTGGAAAGGCCATTAAATCATAGGGATTACGCATCCCAGCCACGATGATTTTTTTACCGGTCTCCTGTATTGCATTAACCATTTCCTGTTGTTTTTCATTTGTATTTGCCGTATAGGTGGTTATCATGATGACGTCTGACTTTTCCGCTTTAGAAACTGCTTGAGATATCTCTTCTTTGGATGGGCTCACCCCTGTAGAAAATGCATCCGCCTTCACATTTTTGTCTTTCAAGAACCTAGTGAGCAAATCCGGTTGGGCTGCGGAAGGACCGGTCACCAGCACTGTTTCACTTCCATCTAATGGAAGTAGGTCCTCATCATTTTTCACAAGAGTGATACTTTTATCAGCAATGTCGTCGGCGGTTTGTAAATTTTCTTCTGAACCAATATTGTTAATGGCATCAGAGGATGTATAAGGATTTTTGAACAATCCGTTTTCCATTTTCTTTTTCAAAATACGGAATACGGACGCATCAAGCCTTTTCTCACTTATCTCCCCGCTTTCCACAGCATCCAGTACGCCGTTGTACGCCAGCTCTACATTAGGCGGATTCAGCAGGATATCCGCGCCTGCCTTGAACGCCTCTACCCCGACTCTTTCCTCCGGCACCACATTGGCCCCCGACATCCCCAGGCTATCTGTAATGATCAGCCCATCAAAGCCCATCTCATCCCGGAGTAAATCGGTAAGAATCGGTTTCGACAACGTTGCGGGCAACCCGGAATCATCCAATGCCGGCACAACGATATGCCCCGTCATGATAGCATCAACACCTTCATCAATAGCTGCTTTGAAAGGTTTTAAATCAATATCATGCAATGTTTTCAAATCATGGTCGATGATGGGCAAAGCGTAATGCGAATCGGTATCCGTATCACCGTGCCCCGGGAAATGCTTTGCGGTCGATATGATATTTTCTTGATTGTAACCCTCTATTTGACTTACTCCCAGACGTGATACCATTTCCGGATCCTCTCCAAATGAACGAACGCCAATAACCGGGTTTTCGGCATTCATATTCACGTCAAGCGAAGGTGCGAAATCGACATTGATTCCAAGGCTTTTCAATTCTTCTCCAAGCACCCGGCCTGAAGCATTAGCCAATTGCTCGGATCCTGTAGCCCCAAGAGCCATATTGCCGGGAAAAACAGTAGCAGGTTCAACAACACGCTGCACAATGCCACCTTCTTGATCAGTTGAAACAAATAACGGAATTCCGTTATCATTCATAGCTACCTTCTGTATATCGTTAGACAGGTTATTCACCTGTCTTGCATCAAGAGGGATGGTGATATTGTCTGTCCAATTGAAATAGATCACTCCTCCAATATGGTATTTTTCTATCACTTCTTTAAAATTTTTACCGCCCCGTTCTTGGTCGATGTTCGTTTGTTCGTATGCTTCGTCTGTCGCTGTTTTACCATAGACATGGACAATGAATAGCTGACCCACTTTTTCTTCTATAGACATGTCAGCCATGATTTTCTGCACCTTGGCATCGAGATTGTCTTTCTGCCCTTTCGCCAGCACACGGTCTGCCAAAAACGGTGTTGGCGTTACCATCATGACAAGCAACAGAAAACTTAGTAAAGCGCTCGATGTTTTCTTCATTGCTCTTCCTCCCTTTTGACGATTTTTAACGATGAAAGGCTGGTCTTGCCGAAAACGATTCACTGCTTTCATTCCACAACAATTTAAAGCGCTTTCATGAAAAGCAGAACTATAGCGGCCACCCCTTTCCACTGTTTCTCATAGTTTAGTGCATCGGCCAAGCAGAATGCAGTCGATTCCTGTCGATGAAATTCCTGTCGATTACTTTAGGTTCATAGAACTATAAAAAAACTGCTGTTTTAGGTACTAATAGCCTATCCTCCAAAAATTTCTGTCTAGTGTAAATACTGATGTACAAGGATTTCAAGTTACACGCGACATTTTTCTAATATGACTCATAGCAAAATTGCCCATAAAAAATGAATCATTTCACCTATTTTAGGTCAATGATCCATTTTTCATCTTATGATTTGATTGAATAGATATCCTTTTTAAACGAATTGTCTTTTATCAAAAAAACTATCTATATTATGATTGTAATGGACAGCTTGGCCGCATCTGCCAATGGAGGATAATTCGCACCATCCTATTTTCAAGTAAAAAAATGGGTCTTTACACCCTGTAACAACATCAGGTCTTTTGACTCACTGGTTTCTATTATTCGATTGATCTTGTCATAGTTAGCACCTTTTTTCAGAATGAAATATCCTTATTCACGAAGGATATTCCTTTGTAAGGACGGCGGGCAAGCAAAATTATATTCTTTGATTTTTTTATTGATTTGTTTCATTTTCCTTGTGTATGCTTTACCCTGCAACGCAGATAACAATTCCTTTTCCTGATCAATTTCCTTGCCAAGTTTAACCCAATGTGGCAGCACATGGTTCTCTTTCATCGTTTTATGCAATTGCTTTTCATAAGGATTAGCAAAATACGACTTTTCCAGTTTTAATGGCTTTCCTTTACCTTTTAGATTATCAAAGTCACCTTGGCGTTCTGCCTGGCGGATAATTTCAGTCAGGTGATCCGTATATTGCAAACGCTCATCAATTTCACGATTCTCTTTTTGATTCATTCCTCTCCACTCTGGACGAAGTAGAGAAAACATGATCGCATCGTGGTTCGCCTCTGCCTGATGAATATATCCACGCAGCACACCCTCTTCTTGAAATCCCAGTTTTTGGAGCACATGTCTGCTCGCATCATTAGCTGGAAAAGTTACCGCACCGATTCGGTATACATCCAATGTTGTAAATGCATAACGGATAACTGAAGTTGCTGCTTCGGTAACAATACCCTTATTCCAGTATTCAGGGTGGATTTCAAAACCGATTTCTCCACGCTTGCCCTGAAGGAACAAATGATTAAGCCCGATTGTTCCGATTAAATCTCCTGTTTCTTTCCAAACGATCCCCCAACGAATTCCCCGCTTCTGGTCAAACATGGCAGTAAATGAATCAATGATAGCTGAAGCTTCCTGTTCTTCCTGTAACTGCTCCATGCCATAGTATTCAGTAACTTCCTTCAGTGAAAGAATCGAGAACAATGCTTGCATTTGATCATGCTGCATCTGGATAAGTGATAGCCTCTTTGTTTCAAGAGCTGGAAATTGTTCCATAAATTTATCT
Source organism: Tigheibacillus halophilus (assembly GCF_042683165.1). Taxonomy (NCBI): domain Bacteria; kingdom Bacillati; phylum Bacillota; class Bacilli; order Caryophanales; family Bacillaceae; genus Tigheibacillus; species Tigheibacillus halophilus. Next base: position 72,303 of record NZ_JBHUIZ010000003.1, on the reverse strand, counting down.
TCACCCCTTTTGATAGAAGTTCTTCTTATTAGCGTACCATGTTATGCCGGAAAAAAGGGACCAGAAATCTGAATATTTCATGAACGATTGATTCAACAAGCAAAAACAGGTATCCAACCCTGGAATCATAGCCTGCACTCGCAATGTCGGATTTCATATATTGACTGTATAGCCAAAAAGGGAGTTGATAAGAATCTATTTTTTTAAAAGGGTTTGGCAATGGTTAATGTCCCTACTTTTAATAGTGATTGTTGTACTTTTTTTCATTGGAATTCTCAATAAAGCCATTGAAAACAAGCAATCAGCTCAGAATGCAGAACACGTAGATATTAAAGACCACGTGAAAAAAGAGAATGACAGTAAACACAAAAAGGAGAGACAAGAAAAGAAGAACAGTAACGAAAGGAAGAAAAACAGCAAAGTATACTGGGGCGTCGATTCTGCATCAGAGGTCAGTAAAGCATTATATTCCTGTGCTAGAGAGAATTATGGAAAACCGCAAGTATGGGGGCGTTATCTTGGCGACAAGGAAGTATCTAAGGGAATAACAAAAAATGAAGCTTCTTATTTACATGACGAGGGTATTAAAATCTTATTAATCTATAATCACTTTCAGAATGCTACTGGTTACGATAATGGAAAAGAATCAGCAAAACAAGCTCTGAAATTTGCTAACGAAATAGATGCACCCAATACTGTTGCTATTTTTGCAGATATAGAACCAAACTACAAAGTCGACTCTGCGTTTATCCAAGGCTGGTATGAAACTCTCCATCAAGCGAAATGGAATGCTGGTATTTATGGGGACTTCTCCAATAAAAGCAAATTGTCAAAAGCATTGGACGGTGCAGAAAAGAACGCGAAACAGCATACTATATTATGGTCAGCCCAGCCTCAAACAAAGGAAACTTCCAGAAAAGAAGCGCCGGATTTTAAACCTGATGGGATGCACGATACCAAGCTGTATGGGTGGCAATATACCATTGAAGCAAAAAATTGCGAAATTGATATGAATCTTTTTAAACAAGAGATGGATGAGTCCCTTTGGTAAAACATGAGGTAGTGGATAAAACTGCAGACGGAAATTTGCCAAGCTATTGAAATGAAAATTGCCTGTCAACTCCAATAATCCGGGTCAGACATCTGTAATTCCGTCACTGCATCATCCAAATCGTCCGGCGTAATCATATAAATAGCGTAATCCTCGGCCTTTTGTGCCTCACTCAAAAAAAATTTATTGCTTCCGGGAAATTCTTCATCAATAATGAGCAGACAGGCATCACTCTTATCCACAAACCATTTATTTTTTGCCCTGAATTGGTAAGGGCCTTTATAATCCCCCTTATATATTGGCTCAACAAAATCAGCCGACATGATCAATTCCTCATATGTTTCCTGATAATTTTCCGGCCAGCGGCTTGTCTGATTTTCAAACGGCGGAAAAATACCGAGCTGTATATCATAGCTTTCTTTCAAATCCAAAACTACTTCAGCTGCCCACAATTCTACACCCATCTGTCCGGAAATAATTACCCATTCCAGCCCCTCCTCCATCATAGCTATGAGCTGTTTTTCAAGTGCGAACTTTATAAAAGCAATACGAGGATCATCTTGTTTAAATATATTCAGTTCCATTGGTTTGTAACCTGTTACCGTTAAAATTTTCACAACGATTCACACACCTTCATGATAATGTATCCCCATTATACATGAAAAAATATAATAAATAATTCAATCAGAAGCCTAATGATCCAGTCCGCTAAAACACAGCCAGCACCAGTCTGCTTGGAATATTCTATGTTAAAGAAACCGCAATCAACCGTTAAAATTTCTTTGGCTGTTATAAATTGAGCACTTACAGCAAAATGAAATTGCCATAAGCGCCCGATACATCCATGCTAAATCTTTCCTAACACCATTTCTGCCCTTGGTGTGGATGATGGCCATGGTGATGGCCGTGTTGATGACTGTGTTGCATATGATGGTGGCCATGATGGTGGGAGCCGTGATGATGCCCTTGACCGTACCCTGGATCCTGCATTGCTGGCATTTGCGGCGAACCACCGTACACATTCACATTGCTGCACGAATTCTGTACTGATGCAGTTTTAGGAAAAACATGTTTATTTTTAACGACATGGTGATTCATGATGGTTGTATGCTCTGGGTGAATATGCTCCACGACGCTTTCTGAACAACAATGCACACAATTATGCTTTACAGGATGGACGATTCTCCTTGGCTGGCACCCGCAAGGATTCCCATGATGATGAAAACTCATATCATTTTCCCCTTTCTTGTGTTAATTCACTATTAACCTATGATAAACAAACAGATCGTGTATAAGACAGCTACCTATATTTGCAAAATTATTGGGTGAGCGAGCTCGTAAGTGTATCCCACTAAAACAAATGAATCATTCCTTCAAGAAGAAAAGACGGAAAAATTTGCCGTCTTTTCTATTTCTCCATTGCGTACCAATAATATCAAGACTTACTTATTTCTGTTTTTCCCAAGTGATAAACTCACAATCTTCCCATCTGAACAGCATAGACAAACCGGTTTTCGCTAAAGGTGCTCTCACTGTTTAATACTGAAATGAAAACCGGCCATGATGCTTTATCCTCTGGCCGAGAATGAATCATACTATGCCTCTGCATTCCCTTCCCATTCATGAACGTTCAAAAAATATATTTTTTTTATTTATTTTCATTCGTAATTCATGTATGATGGATGAATGTGGGATTGTTTGCCTATGTATGGATATAACGATGTTATTCTTCAATTCATATTATTGATGCCCATCTCCAAAGAACATGCAGTATGAAGAAGATTATTTATGTTCTTTACGCTGAAAAATTAGACATTGAAGGAGGTGAATACAGTTGTCTGTCGAGTTACTCACAGAATTTATCAATGATGTCTCCCCGTTTTATTTTTATTTGAGCATCCTTTTATCTGCAGTAAGTGTCCTGCATATCGCTAATGTCCATCTGCATCGTTTTGTCAATGACCAGGGATTTTACGCACAGGGACAAGCTCCCAAGATCCAGCTCCCGCCAATTCCCGAACCAATCGGTGAAATTACGGGAATCCGGAATTGGATTACATTAAAAGTAAAACGTACCGAAGCACCCGAGGATGATACAGATTCAGACCCCATACGTAAAAACACAGCATACTTGTTTATATTACGAGGAGGACTACGATGGAAAATAAATCTGTATTCACTTTCATTAAAAAATATGGCCTGATTGTTTTATTATTGGCGTTGGTACTGACAGGATGCTCTGATCTCAACAAGCCAATTGAAGAAAATACGACGGGCTTTTTCAATCACTATTTTATCTACAACTTTTCTGTACTGATTAAAGCACTCGCTGACTTTATGGGTGGCAGTTACGGCCTCTCGATTATTATCATCACATTGGCGATTCGTCTTGTCTTGATGCCATTTATGCTGAAACAGACGAAAAGCAGTCTGGAAATGCAGGATAAAATGGGCATCATGAAACCGGAATTGGATGCTATTCAGAAAAAGTACAAAGGAAAAAAAGACCGTGAATCACAAACGAAAATGCAGCAGGAAATGATGCAGCTGTACCAAAAGCATAATTTCAATCCACTTGCGTCAATGGCCGGTTGTTTACCTTTGGTCATTCAGATGCCGATATTACTGGCATTTTACTACGCCATTCGCAGAACACCTGAAATCGCAACCCATCATTTTCTGTGGTTCGACCTGGGACATGTGGATATCGCATTGACGGTCATTGCGGTTATTATCTATTTTGTACAGTTCAAGGTTTCACAGATGGGACTAGCTGAGCAGCAACGAAAGCAAATGGCGATGATTGGCTGGATTTCGCCAATCATGATCGGTGTCATTTCCATCAATTCGCCTGCTGCACTACCATTATATTGGGCAGTCGGCGGTTTGTTCATCGTATTGCAGACGCTGATTTCCAAGAAAATCTATTTCGCCCACAAAAAAGAATTGGAAGCGAAGAAAAAAGATAAATAATTGTAGAGCAGTAAGCCCCAGAGAAATCTGAGGCCACTGAAAATCTTCGGATATTTCGGTAGATCACTATGGCTGTACAAAAAAGGCGCCACTAAAATTTCCAAAACGGAATTTGGTGGTGCCTTTTTAATAAAACAAGAGATATCCCCTGCTTATTTCAACTCATCAATTTCAATATTGCCTATCAGCTCTTTTTCCAGCGCAAATCTCCACTATTTCTTGCATCACAATAGGTTTATATACTGACTCTCGACAGCCATTTCAAGATAATATGTAAAGGAAAACTCTATTAGCTCATTTGATTCGGCACACATATATCTTTAGGCACGATAAAGTCATCATTCTGCATAAAAGGACTAAGTGAAAGAGACTGCTGGTTTGAAATGATCGGGACACCACCGACTAAGTTTCTAAAGAAAGTTTAACCGGGAGATAGCTTACCTCGTTGGTTGTAACGGAAAGTGGGGACTCCTGTGGGAAAAGCAACAGCCAAAAATTCCCAAGAAGCGCACTTTGCTTCTGAGGGAGTGGCGGCGTTTCCAGCGGAAAACGAAAAATTTGACATATTTTACCGATACAACCTATACTGCGTTTAAAATCAAGTGGGAAACCACTGGAACGGAAAGGATGAATGCAGTGGAAAAAATAATTTCAGTGAAAACAAATAATCACGCTGAGATTGTGGATATCACATCTGAAATCGAACATTGGGTGCATGAAACTGGCATTCAAGATGGTATACTTGTCGTTTCATCTTTGCATACGACAGCTGGGGTTACAGTCAATGAAAATGCCGACCCTGACGTAAAAACAGATATACTCATGCGATTGGAAGAAATATTTCCATGGAAGCATCCGAAAGACAGACATATGGAAGGAAACACAGCAGCACATTTGAAAGCTGTTACCGTTGGGCATCAACAGTCTTTAATCATTTCTGCTGGGAAACTGCTATTAGGAACATGGCAAGGAATCTATTTTTGCGAATTCGACGGACCGCGAAACCGCCGCTGTCACTTAAAATTGCTGGAAGGTTAAATAGCTCTTGCCGGGGCACGGTGCAGCTTCGCAGGGAAAGACAAAAAATATGTTTTTCATGACAGCATCATAAAAAAAGAAGGGTAATGGGTTATTGACCCCGAAATTAGATTTTCAAACTAACTTCGGGATAATATCCTATCCCTTCTTCTTATTCAGGATTCTTCTGCTCTTTCAATAAATCCCTTATCTCTGTCAACAGTGCTTCTTTTGGATCTATTTCCGCCTCTTCTTCAACCACTTCTTCTTTGCGCTTGAATCTCATCAACAATCGGATAAATAAAAATATCGAAAATGCGATGATAAAAAAATCAATGACATTTTGGATAAACAGACCATATTTTATGTCGGCATTGCCCACCGTATATGACAGCTCCGAAAAATTGATTCCCTTCATCAAGATGCCAAGCAATGGCGTGATAATATAATCAACCAGGGAAGAAACGATTTTACCGAATGCAGCACCAATGATGATGCCGACTGCCAAGTCCATGACATTCCCTTGATTGATGAATTCCTTGAAGTCTTTCCACACAACGATGACCTCCATTTCTCTCTGTGTAACATCATACTATTTTTATGATCCGTTAGACAAGCCATGGGACATGAAAAATTATCTTGCGGGTTGACTGCTTTCCAACAAAACAGCTAAGAAAAAACATATGAAAAGACAGGCTTAACCGCCTGCCTTCTTCAACTCACATATCATGATGTGTTTTGCTATTCTGACGCGAATGATTAGCATTTTTCACTTTCTTAGACCCGCTTAATGGCTCACCATATGGTTGCTTCGGACTTTCTGGTAAATCCACATGTTCTCTTTGTTTTGGTCCTTTAGGGTTAGGCATGCACTTCATCCTCCTCTGATTTTCATCGCAATTAGTTTCAGTCATTTACTCTATTCTATGCATCTGAAAACCAGGCAGTAAGCCAGCGTAGGTATTTCCTAAAGCATCGATCCTATATCTGATACTGCTGTCGGAAAAGCATATGTCACTCCTTTCAGCTGATCTGCAGTCAATCTCAGCTGGATGGCCATCGCGAATATATTGATCAACTCATCTGCACTATCACCAAGCATATGAGCTCCAAGTATTTTCTGTGTGTCCTTTTCCATAATCACTTTCACAGCAGCAAATTCACTATTGACATGTGCATAAGTGAACCACCTGGAAATATCCAAATCGTGAATTTCAGTTTCTTTATCGAGCTTTTGGGCTGCTGCTACAGACAAGCCAGCGGAAGCCAGTTTCGGTGTCGTGAAAACAACTGATGGCACTCCTGTATAATCAGGACGAACACTATTTTCCTTCCCTATATTTTTAAAGACAATTTGGGCATCCTGCTGTGCGACCGGGGTTAAAGGTGCCCCTTCAGATGCAGCAGCATCACCGATCGCATACACATGTGGATTGCTTGGGCTGCGCAAATAATTATCTACTTTTATACCTTGTTTATCATAGGCCACATTCGCCTCCTCCAAGCCGAGATCGGCAACATTCGGCACACGTCCACCTCCATGAACAACCATATCGCTTTCCCAGGATACCTTTGAACCGTTTTGTTCCGCCACTACGCTATATTTCTGCCCATCCTTCTCAATTGCCTTGACATCAGCTTCCAAATGCACCTGTATACCAATGCTTTTAGATTGAGCAATCAATTTGTCCACCAAGTCTGGATCAAATTTCCTTAAGGGATGTTGTCCACGCTGGATAATGTGAACATTGCTGCTGGCTCTTTTGGCAATATGTGCAAATTCAAAGGCAATATAGCCGCCGCCTATAAAGATGATATCCTTCGGCAGTTCCGTTAGATTCAAAAAATCATCACTGATTACCAAATGTTCCTTGCCTTTAATTGGTAATTCAGCCGGAACTGCTCCTGTTGCTATGATGATTTTATCAGCCTCAATTGTTGTTTGATCTGCTATCTTCACTTGATTATCACTAATAAATTTTGCCTCCCCATGGAATGTGATAACACCTTTTTTTTGAAGACTCTTTTCTTTTGCCTCCGGTATAGGGTCGACAAAAGATTGTTTGAAGGTAATCAAATCCTTCCAATTGATATGGCTATTTCCAGAGATGCCTGTTCCTTGCATATTTTCCGCTTCAGCTATCATTTTTGCAGCACTGGCAAGTACTTTCTTCGGATTACATCCTCTTAATGGGCATGTTCCGCCATATGCACGACTTTCCACAATGGCAGTTTTCAAGCCTTTTCCACTTGTCAGTCCCGCCAAATTAGATCCTGCTGGTCCTGACCCAATTACAAGTATATCGAATTTTTCCGTCATTCATCTTCCCTCCAATTTCTATTTCATTTTTTCCCTTCAAATCCAAATGCTAAACAGCTGCATCTCCATACGGGCATTACGAATAGCCTTTGAGAAGAACAAGGAGGGGGGATATTTTGTCTAGATCAGACATTCAAAAATTGAAACTGAAATCAATGACGGCCATCCAACCGCACCATAGAAATTGGCTTTGAAAAACCCATTTATGTAAAGTTATTGTACTATTGCCGAGGATAGTCAAATGACATGCCTTGGTCGACCCTCAGGATTGGGCACCCCTGGCAAACATTCGATCAAACCGCCCATGATTCACCTCAACAGAGCATCCCCTTTCTCAAGTCGAAAGGGGATGCTCTGTTTCTCTATTTTTCCATGGTTGATAAATCTCCTGTAGGCAAATCCAAATCCCATGCCTTCAAAACACGGCGCATGATTTTTCCGCTTCTTGTTTTTGGCAGAAAATCGCGAATTTCGAGTTCTCGTGGAGCTACATGTGCTGCCAGTCCTGTTTTGACAAATTCACGTAATTCTTTCTCAAGTTCCGGGCTTGCTTCATAACCATCTCTTAACGATACAAATGCCTTAATGATTTCTCCGCGTACTTCATCAGGCTTTCCAATCACTGCAGCTTCAGCAACAGCAGGGTGTTCTACAAGCTTGCTTTCAATTTCGAATGGCCCGACCCGCTCGCCGGAAGTCATAATAACATCATCGTCACGCCCCTGAAACCAAAAATATCCTTCTTCGTCCATTGAAGCCAAATCACCTGAAAAATACCAGCCAGGAATATCAAAATAGCTCTGGAATTTCGCTTCATTTTTCCAGACTTTCCGCATCATTGATGGCCATCCCGAACGAATGCAAAGTTTCCCCATCTGACCAGGTGGAAGTTCATTGCCTGCATCATCCAAAATCGCTGCTTGGATACCAGGGAATGGCTTGCCCATCGAGCCCGGTTTGACATCCATGCAGAGATAATTAGCAATTAAGGCTCCGCCGGTTTCTGTCATCCACCAATGATCCATGATGTAAAGGCCATACACCTTTTTGCCCCAGTGCACCACCTCCGCATTCAATGGCTCCCCGACCGACAGAATATGCCGCAGTGAACGCAAATCATGTCTTTTTATTTCAGCATCCCCAGCGGCCATCAATCGGCGGAAAGCTGTTGGTGCACTGTGCCAAACTGTAACACCATATTTTTCTATCGTATGATACCAGTCTTCCGGAGTAAAACGGCCACCGCGAATGACATTCAAAGCCCCTGTCAGCCACGGCCCAAACACACCATAAGATGTACCGGTCACCCACCCTGGGTCAGCTGTGCACCAAAATACATCATCTTCCTTCAGGTCTAAAATCCATTTGGTTGTTTGATAATGCTGAATCATTGCATTGTGTACGTGGTAAATACCTTTTGGCTTACCTGTGGATCCCGAGGTGTAGTGGAGAATCATGCCATCTTCCCGATCGACCCATTCTATATCCAATTTCCTGGTCGCGTTTGCCATTTCATCTTTAAAATAATAAAATTTGACCTCTTCTGTATCTGCAGGGGCCTCTCCATCTCCAACCAAGATGATATGTTGCAAATCTGGCAGTTCATGATAAGGCACCCTCGAAAGCAAATCTGTTGTCGTAACCAAGACGCACGCACCGCTGTTCTCGAGCCTGTCCCTCACTGCCTGTTCCATGAACGCTTCAAAAAGCGGACCGGCAATCGCCCCTATTTTCAACGTGCCCATCAAGCTGATATAGGTTTCAGGAGAGCGCGGCAGAAAAAGGAACACCCTATCTCCTTTTGTTATACCAATCTTTTTCAACACATTTCCGAATTGATTAGACAGCCATTTCATTTCTTGAAACGTATACTTCTCATCACGTTTCCCATCACTGTAATATAAGGCAACTTTATTCTTACGCCATGTTTCAGCATGGCGATCAATAGCCTCGTATGCCATATTCACTTTTCCTGTTTCGTGCCAGGTAAAAGCAGCTTCCACATCATTCCAGGAAAAATTTGCGCAGGTCTCATCATAATTAATCAGGTTTGGCTGACCTGTTCTTGCAGCGACTTTACTCATATGCTTATTCCCCTTTCTCTTTTTATCATGCTATCGCAATGACAGATGAATTATGATAGATTGTTTAAAAAACATGATGGGGCTATGCAGACATTCAATTAACGCATTCCTACAGCGCCGCTACGAGTGTAGTTAGCGTGATAGCTGCGAGTACTTTCTGCATAGCCTGATGGGCTGACAAAATTTAGTTTAAGCTTGTTCCCTGAAACCCGTATTCGCTTTCACTTTGACCTCTGCATAGCGGACTGGATTCGATTCCTTAGAAATTACTGTTCCAATGTAGCCTCCTAAGAAGCCTAATGGTACAGATACAAGTGCCGGATTATCCAATGGGAAAATCGGATTGCCAATGAACAACGCTGCACCTTCCACCGGTGAAAATACACTTGGACTCATGGATACGAGCACTAGTGCAGAAATTAAGCCAGAAAGAATAGCCGTGACTGCCCCTGCTGTATTGAAGCGTTTCCAATAAACTGTGTATAAAATGACTGGCAAATTCGCACTGGCTGCCATACAAAAAGCAAGTGAAACAAGGAACGCCACATTCATATATTGCGTAAACAGAGCAAGCACGATTGACAGAACTGACACTCCCAATGCTGCATAGCGGGCAGCCAGCATTTGCTGTTTCTCTGTTGCTTTGCCTTTTTTAAAAATTTCTCCATACAAATCGTGTGCGAATGCAGAAGCGCCAGAAAGTACCAAACCGGCAACTACTGCCAGGATAGTCGCGAATGCCACCGCAGAGATGAATGCAAACAGGAATTCTCCACCAAGTGCTTCTGCCAGCAGCGGTGCTGCCATATTGCCCCCTGCATTGGCAGCGATGATTTTCGAATCACCGACAAAAGCAGCTGCACCGAATCCCAGGAACAAGGTCAAGATGTAGAAGATACCAATGATCCATGTTGCCGAGACAACTGAGCTTCTGGCAGACTTCGCATCTTTCACTGTGAAAAAGCGCATGAGGATGTGTGGCAATCCAGCAGTGCCTAATACGAGAGCCAACATCAAAGAAATGGTGCTCAGCGGCTGTGTGTATTTCAAGCCCGGCTCCAGGTAAGCCGCCCCATGGCTTGTTGCCGTCTTCACTTCGGAAAACATCGTCCCCAAATTGAAATTGTATTCCCATAGAACCAGGAACGAAATAACTACCATACCCGCCATCAGCAGTACAGCTTTAGTAATCTGCACCCAGCTCGTGGCAATCATTCCGCCGAATAAAACATATATTGTCATCATAACGCCAACAATCAGCACAGCAATCCAATAATCGATACCGAACAAAAGCTGAATCAACGCACCTGCACCAACAAGCTGCGCAATCATGTAAAAGATGGAAATCGTGATGGTACTGAGCGCTGCTGCACCACGTACTTTTTTGGCGTCAAACCGAGAATTGATCATATCTGCCAGCGTATATTTTCCAAGATTGCGTAATGGCTCAGCTACCAGAAACATCACTACCAGATATGCAATCAAAAATCCGATACTGTAAAAGAAACCATCAAATCCATTTAATGCAATGGCCCCTGCAATACCTAGGAAGGATGCAGCTGACAAATAATCTCCCGAAATAGCAATCCCGTTTTGCCAGCCTTTTAAACCACCACCGGCAGTATAAAAATCCCCAGTCGTTTTTGTATGCTTTGCCGCAAAGAAGGTGATTACCAACGTAAGCAGCACAATTGCCAAAAATAATATGATGACCGTGGCACTCATCTCATTTCTCCTCCCTTCTCCAACTGTTCCTGAATAATCCTGTCTGCATCTTTATCAAGTTTCCCAGCTTTTTTCACGTAAATGATACAGAGAATGAATGTCATGGCAAATTGCGCGAAAGCAAATAACCACACCCATGATATATCGCCAATTGCCGGCTTGTTCAAAAAGGTTGTATACGAAGTGCATATCGGCAATAGAAAATAAAAAACAAGGAAAAAGACAGTATACGGTACGATGAATTTTTTACGTTTCCCCATGTAATTCTTGAATTCCTTACTTTGTTCCACCTTCACATAGTCAGGTTTTTCCGGAAGAATCGGTCTTAACTGCTCGCCATTCATCTCTTTTTTACCCCCCGTGCATAATTTAACGCCCATGTCTTTCTCGTTTGTAAGCGCTTACCGAATATTATAAATGTTCCTCCATCTCCACAGGGGACTTTTGCATGAATGGTCGAAAAGAATGGTTAAATGGTCCATTTTTGGTTGTAAATGGTTTGCTCCATGTCTAAACAAATTCCCTATATCCTTTTATTCTTTCTACCATTCATTGCAACTTATCAGCAGTCTTAAAATTACTTGACTTACCCGAATCCCACATATACAATATGGTTACTACATTGCAGAAGGGTGATTGAGTTACATGATTTTCTAATCCTATTTCCTCAGAAAATTCCGTTATACGTTACGACTGTGCTCTTTAGTCACATCGAAGTGTGATTGCTGCAACGGGTTTATAACTGACTTTTCTAAATAGGGTTAGCATGTTCTTCGTTACCAATAAAAAGTGATATAGCCTGGTTATGTTCTTTTTATGGTCATTGTAAGTAAACATTGCCTCCTATTCAGAATTGAATAGGAGTTTTTTGATGGAAATTATTTTTAGAGGTACGTTGCATATCAATCTGTTATGTCCGATTGGAGGGTTACGATGGACGACAACAAATCCCCGAAATACGAATTTCTTGCCGATGATCCGCACGTAAAAACATTGCCGATTATGCTGACATTGATTATTGGTGCGTTTTTCGCCATATTGAATGAAACATTATTAAACATTGCACTGACAACTCTTATGAAGGAGTTTCACATTACACTTCCTACTGCTCAATGGATGGCAACCGGTTTTATGCTGGTGATGGGAATCGTCATTCCTATTTCAGCCATCTTGCTGCAATGGTTTACGACTAGACAATTGTTCATGGGTGTGATGATTATTTTCACCTCGGGAACAATAATCAGTGCCATTGCACCCGTCTTTTCCATCCTGCTAGTTGGCAGATTGATTCAAGCTGTTGGCACAGGACTCCTGATGCCAATTATATTTAATGTATTCTTATTGTTATATCCACCGAAAAAGCGTGGTAAAATCATGGGGATGGTCGGTCTGATCATAATGTTCGCACCTGCGATTGGTCCGACACTATCTGGGATTATAGTAGAATATCTAGGCTGGCGATTCCTATTCATCTGTGTGATTCCATTCGCCCTGTTCTCCATAGCCTTTGCATATAAATATTTAATGAATGTATCTGAGGTCACCAAACCAAAAATCGATATTTTATCAATTGTGCTTTCCACGATTGGATTCGGTGGAATTATCTATGGATTCAGTGCAGCTGGTGAAAGCAAGACAGGATTTTTCAGTCCAAATGCTTACACTGCCATTATTATTGGCGTACTTGCCGTTGTTTTATTTTCTATGAGACAGTTCAAGCTAAAGGATCCTGTCATGGACCTGCGTGTATTCAAATTTCCGATGTACACCCATGCTGTGTTTATGTTTCTGATTATCATCATGGCGATGTTTGCCTCTGAAATCATACTTCCAGTTTTCATGCAAGGTCCATTGGCATTGACAGCGGCAGCTGCAGGCTTGGTATTACTGCCCGGGAGTATCCTCAACGGTTCATGTCACCGCTGACAGGGCATTTATTTGATAAATTCGGGCCGCGTGTATTGATGATTCCTGGGACATTGGTTTTAAGCGGTACTGTATTTTCCATGAGCAAACTGACAGCTGAGACATCGGTTTGGGTCATTGTCGTCAGTTATATTTTACTGATGCTCAGTATTTCGGCCATCATGATGCCTGCAGAAACAAACGGTTTGAATCAGTTGCCTAAATCGTTGTATCCGCATGGTACAGCTGTGATGACTACATTGCAGCCTGTGGCAGGTGCCATCGGTGTATCTGTTTTTATCAGCATCATGAACACGCGACAGATTGGTTTTCTGGAGAAATCAGCCACACCTGCTGATCCTGCAACAATTAGCCAGGCAATGGTTGCAGGTGTAAAACTTGTCTACCTCATTGCCTTCGCAATGACTTTATTTGCTGTAATCATGGCATTTAAAGTATATCGTGCCGAACCAAGAAAAATAGAAAATGATAACTGATTTCAAGTAAAAATTAGTAATTCAATATAAAGAACCCGTTTTGAAAAAATTGTTCAAAACGGGTTTACCTTGGCAAAATTGATGCATTGGATTTGGATAGTTTACCGGGGCATTGTGTTTGATTGCAGCTGCTATTATCATAGGTTTTCTTACGTTGGTTCAATATGATTCTACCTGTCAGCTAGTATAGGATCAAAACCATTTGACACCAAAATATATAGTCATTATAATGAGCGCAATAAATGAATGCCGGTTGTTAAGAGGAGTGGCTATACAGCAAAGTCGTCAGTACAGGACCTGTTCCTCAGCTTTGCTGACAACACACTCGTGTTGTTTGCGAGACCTTGCCGATTTTATGTGAAATCTTTTTTCCCAAAAAGATTCCTGCCTTCCTGCTGAATTGGACAGCAGTGCTTACAAAGCCATTCACCATCTATGGTCTCGTAAGAAAGATGTATCCTAGAAGTAATTGACAAAAAGCTCTTTTTCTTTGACATCGAATTGTTGCATCAAGGACGCATTGTCCACAGCTATATGATTTTGTGTGCATATATATCGCTTTTAATTAGCTGAGCATTATCGCTGCCATTCCATTCGTCAAGCATATATCAATCATTTCTCCGCCTTCCCCTCGTATAGATAGAAAACATAATCGTTGGCAACACTGGCATATCCCTGTTGACGGATCATCGCCGAAAGATTTCCACGATGATATGTACCATGGTTTACTACATGCTGTACCAATTCGGAAAGTTGTGTGTCCAAACGGCCAAATTGTGGATGCTCAGGAGAAATCTCTTTATCCAAGTCAGACTCATGATGAAGAAATGTTTGATACTCCGCTGATAAATCTTGGAACAATTTCTCCATTTTTTGTAGTTGATTATCTTTCGTTATTTCCTGCACGCTTGCGATTGAAGCTTGGATTTCCGCCATGCTATTGCCCTTCATTACACCGAGCCATATCGTATCCACCATATACATATGTACAAGTGTCTCTGCAATAGACGGAAAAACGCTCTGAATTTCCTGGATGTAGATATCTTCCGGCAATTCTTTCAAACGCGCGAAAAATTTATCATTTGCCCATACATGATAATCATATAATTGCTGTGCATGATGTTTTCTCACCATAAAAATTTCCCCCTTTTCAATTAATCCGTCATTTTATTTAATCACTACAGAAATTGCTTAATACCTCTGCTGTCTTGTATTTTCCGAACTAGATGAAACGGTTAGCTTTAATGGACAATTCCCTTTGCAAATCACCGATTTCAATGCCTATTCTTATTATACGCTAGCAACTAATCAGAATAAAGAAATAATATTTTTTTATATTATTAAATTAACGCTTGTAATTAATATAGAAAGAAAATCGAGATGGGGATAGTTCCCAGTTAAGTGGTATGAGATGACATATGTTGTACTTTTGATCTTTTTGCAGATTCTTATCATCTTCTATGCAAAGTAGAGGGGGGTTACTAATCTGCAGAAGAAGGAATTTTGAATGACATAGACGTAAGTTAATCAACGTATAAATATACTTCTTTTCTGGCGGAAGAAAGTATATGAAAGTCATTCTTGTAGAAATCGATAGTTTTTTACATTGTAATATGTTTATGCGGAAAGAGGAAGACAGCTTAGGCAATAGCCTTTAGCAATACTACAAAACCATTCTTCCCCTTCCCTTTGGCTTTTATTGTACTGCCTGTTTACTCAAATGATATTCCCTGGCCATAGCCACTGCACTATTAGCATCGATATATCCCCAATAGTCATCCAGTAGAGGCGGAGCTGTGGTTTTTAAAATACTTTTGACATCATTAGGACTTAAACCCGGATTTGCTTCAAGCATCAATGCAATTACCCCTGCACAAATAGGAGTTGCCATGGACGTGCCTGATAATTGCAAATAATTTTTTTCGATCACTTGCTCTGGAAGCTGTTTTTCCAACGTTGACTCTGCTGCTAAAAGAGAAATTATATCTGTGCCTGGTGCGTAAATGTCAGGTTTAATCAGGGAATCAATTGTTGGACCACGGCTGGAATATTTAGCTATTTCATCATCGGAGCGATTCTCCGTGTTTTGATCTGACACAGCACCAACCGTAATAATAAAAGGGTTAATAGCTGGTGTGTTGATTGTCTGCGCATTAGGGCCATCGTTCCCCGCAGCTGCACAAACAACAATGCCATCATGCCATGCCTTTTGAACTGCCTGAGACAATGGGTCATCCCGATATGATTCATAAGCTGTGGCACCCAAGGACAGTGAAATGACACGAATGTTATGTTCCTCTTTATGGTCAGCGCACCAGGCTATCCCTTTAATCAACGTTGATAACCTGCCACCGCCATCCTGATCAAGCACTTTAACCCCGATTAAGGAAGCTTCAGGGGCGGGGCCCGCATATTTGCCTTCTGATAAGAAACCATCTCCAGCTGCATCACCTGCACAATGTGTTCCATGCCCATTATCGTCGTAGGGTTCGTTCTTATTCTGAATGAAATCTTTAAATGCGACAATCCGATTTGTCTGTTTCGTTAAATCTGCGTGAGGAGTAATCCCCGTATCAACTATAGCTATGCCAATATCTTTTCCAGTAAGCCCTAGTTGCTTCCGTACCTCCCGAGCGCCGATCTCACTTGTTGCAATATCAAGAAAAGCTTTGACCTTTCGATCATAAAATATTCGGTCAATTGCATCATGATCCTTTACCTGCTTAATCATATTGGGTGTCAAATGTCCACAAGCTGCGTTTTTGATTCCCAGTCCATTGCCAATTTCGTTATTACTCTCCTTTTGGCAAGTATGCACTACTTCGTCCACTTTCTTTTCTTCAATACCATTGGCAAAATAAATAATCACTGGGATACTTTCATCACTCGTTTCATAAGGATCTTTTTTTCGTCTCTCATGCAGATGCTCTACCAACCCAGGATCAAGTTTCTGGCCAGCTTCTTCAAACCATACCCTTTTCCGATCACTCATTTTGTTTCCTCCTCATGATATTTTTGAAAGCACAAACGAATAGCAACATGGTAAATATTGTAATTAGCATAACAGGTCTATCTATTAAAATAAATATGCCAAATTTACTATTTTTCTGAATAGTATACAAAATAGGACGAATCATGACAGATTTCGTCCTATTTCCTGTAAAAAAGTCACGATGTTTTTTATCTTTCGCGAAAGTTTTTATCTTGAATCTAATGATTCTACCACTAGTTGATATCCCTTGATGATTTTAGATTCTATCATTCGTCAGACAAATACCAAGAAAACCACCTGCCATGACCATCAGTCTCCCCCACAATTCTGTTGTACTCTTTTCCGCTTACATAATAATCCAAATGAAGTTTTCTGTCCTGGATATGATTATAAACATGGCAGATATCTCTTTCCTGGCCAATTGTGCTAATATCTTTCAGCAATTTCGACTTGGTTTCTGTTGAAAATTGATTTGCTGTATGGGTATGAAAAACACATACTAATTCTTCTTGTGGAATATTTTTCACAGCTTTCAATAACAATTGCACACCATCACCTTGGATCAAATTCATCCTGTGTGATCTCACGTGATAAACTGCCTTTTCAAATAACGCTCTCCGTTCATGATGGTTTGGCCAAATCAATGATTTTAACCATAAATAGTCCTCCGGGTCATGCAAGTCATTCACATGCAAATCAAATCCTAGCCTTGATGCCACTTGAGGGCTTTCATTCAATAGAAGTGGCAGTCGATTATGCTTGACTTCAGACTTAATCTTTACATCTGAATCATGGCTCCCATAAACTCTCTCATCACCATAAGTGTAACAGTACTTGTCCCATAGCAATTGCAGTCCGGCGCTTGTACCTATTTCCATTAGCGCCAATGGCTTTCTCATTTTTCTATGAATGAAACAAAACACTGGATAGAGGTACCCACATCGCCTGACTTCATTTGTCTGGACTAGTTTTTCTTTCAGAAGCGCAATAATTTCCGACCTGTTATGTTGGCAAAAATTTTTGAAATGGGGAAAACACTTCTCTCCCTGTCCCGGAGACCGCACAATACTGCTATAAAATTTACTTAATTCATGTCGTGAACCTTTGAATAGCAAATATTGAACTGCCCCGAAAAATAAATTAGGGGCGGGCTGGTTTTGTCTGGCATTTGCAGCCAGCTCCAACAGTTCTTGATCTTCAGAAATCTGCTGGGATAAATTTTCGTATAATGAGCATGATCCTTTGCATTCATTTTCGGCAAAAAGTTTGAAACAACGCGATATCTCGGATTCTCCCATACAATCATCTCCTAATAACCGACATTTTTTGGCTATGCCTGTTTCTCCAGCAGTCGGAACAATTCCTTTCTAGCCGAGCGGCTAACTGGAATCTGCGTTTGCTCTTTGTCCGACAACGTCACATTGCTTGTCCCATTAAACCATGGTGTTATTTCCTGGATATAGTTGATATTGACAAGGTAACTGCGATGGGTACGGAAAAACGTCAATCCAGCCAGCCGCTGTTCGAATTCCTGCAACGTCATTTTACTCACGATCACTTTTTCTTTCGTATGAATTTCTAATGCACGCTGATTCGGTACGGCATAGTAAATCATATCGGGCGTCAGCACTACAGTTTTCTCACCGTCATCTACAAGTAGTTTTGATACAGCGGTAGATGATGCGGAACGGGTGCCGTCTGAGGCAGCATTTTGCACAAAACGCCGGGAAAGCTGCTGACGAACTCTGCTGAAAGCTTGTTGGAAACGTGCCTCATCAAAGGGCTTCAATAAATAATCCACCGCTTCGATTTCAAAGGCTTGCAAAGCATACTCATCATAAGCTGTCGTAAAAACAAATAACGGTGCGTCCCCCCGCTCATGCGTGATAATCCTTCTTGCTGCTTCAATACCGGAGAACTGCGGCATCTGGACATCCAAAAATATAACATCAGGCCTGTGAATTGCATATAAATCAATCAGTTGTTGGCCATTTTCAGCACAAGGACAAAGATGTACATCTTGCTGCTCCTCTATAAGATATACGAGTTCTTCTTTTGCCAGCTGCTCATCCTCCGCTATCAACACACGGATTTTCATGAAATCTCCTCTCTTTCTCCTTCTTTGGCTGGTATTGAAAACCTTACTTCACTACCTTTACCAGGCAAATTACGTATCAGCAATTTCGCATCTTCTCCTAATAAGCTGATCAGACGCTGATTGACATTATATAATCCAGTACCGTGGTTTGTTTCTTTTGTTAAAGGCCTTTTTGTAACTGTATTCAATATTTCTTCTGAGAAACCGCAGCCATTATCACGAACTTGGATATGTACGTATTTCTCCACGGCAGCTATGTTGACTATGATTCTGGCGTCATGAACCATGTCACTTAGCCCGTGTTGAATGCAATTTTCCACAAGAGGCTGGATGGTCGCGGGCGGGATCAATACGTCCAGTTTATCTTCCTCATAAGTAAAGGTGGTCTGAAGCCGGTTCATGAACCTGGCTTGGATAATTTCAAGATAAGCCCGCACATGCTCACATTCCTTTTCAAGTGAAACCAGCGGATTTGCTACAAGCTTCAAATTGAAACGCATGAATTGTGCAAGCTGGACAGTGATATGCCTGGCACGTTCGGGCTCTTTTCGAAATGATGAAGCGATTAAATGCAATGTATTAAATAAGAAATGCGGGTTGATTTGTGCCTGTAAATTCCGCAGTTCAGCGTCCAAGATATGTGCCTTCAACTTATCTGCAGCAAGCATTTTAAGCTGGTTGCAAAGAAACTCTCCCAATCCTGCAGCGACCATACGTTCAACCGGGCGAATATGCTGGACTTTACGAAAATAGAAATAGATCATTCTAGTGACTTCATTTCCTTCAATAATTGGAATGATAATGGCCGACTCCAACTGACAATCCGGATCCTGGCAGGGGATATCTTTATGGGAATCCGCAATCGCCATTCTTTTTCCCTCCAGCACCTGTTTCGCCAGCCTCCCGGAAATAACATCACCATGCTGATGATGGTTCTGGCCGGCTCCAACATGTGCAAGCACATATTGTTGATTAGTGATAGCTACTGCGGCAACATCCAATCTTTCGAAAAGCAGCTTAGCCAGCCCATCTGCCATTTTGGTCACATTATCATCCTTAATGAACGGCAATGCTTCCTCAGCAATGGAAAAAGCCTGTTTAGTTGCCTGTGCTGCTTCATCTTCCTGCTCTCGCAACACAATTGTTATCATAGCTGTGAATATTGCGATTGCAACACTGTTGGAAAGGACAAGCGGCAATCCGATCTTGTCGACAATCCCCACCATCGCATCAGATTGGGAGTGAATAATCAGCAGCATCTGCATATGCAATACCGGCGGAAAAACACCGATGAACAATGCTTTCCAGGGTGGGATAACCCGCTCCTCAGAGAAAAAACGGGCCGTCCACCCCGCCAAAAGTCCTGTTACAGGATTGACGATACCATTGGCAAGTGCCCCGATTCCGCCAACAAATAGCAGATGGATACCCGCTATCATTCCTGCTCCTAAGCCAACCACCGGCCCGCCCAGCAGTCCCGCGATTACTACTGCTACTAAACTTGAGCTGACAACTAGCTGGTCTGAAGGGACTTGCCAAACAAAATCCTGAATGATTTCTCCATGATTGATTACTATACCGGTCACTGTTCCCGCTATACCAAAGGCACCGAATACACAAGAATGTACGCATGCCATCTTCCAGCTGAACTCCCTGTACAGCATCGATTTGAAGCCGGGAGTCCGTGTCATGACAAATGCAACCACAAGTAATAAACCTAGCCGTTCAAATAGAATCACTGTCATTTCTTTCATCGTCTCTCTCCTTGCAGCAGGGATCAGTGACAACACCATTTATCAGGAATGTTTTTTTGGAGCCAGTCCTGTTTGCGAACGGTAATGGAACTCCTGCCACTGGTGTACAGAATCCTTCTTAGCTGTCAGCAGGCTTGCCAGGATAGCACAGATAAAGCCGATTGGAATGGCGATTATTCCTGGATTGTGAAGCGGAACAACTGCATTTTTCAGAATCCATCCGTGATTTGGATCCATTACGTTTGGCCCCATCATCACTGTAACCAAAGAAGCTATCATACCGCCAACCATGCCTGCTACCGCACCAGATTCATTAAAGCGTTTCCAATAAATCGTTAAAAATAGTACAGGCAAATTACTGGAGGCTGCCACGATGAATGTCAGCGATACAAGAAAGGTCACATTGATATTCTCCAGTTGCAGGGCAAATAATGTGGATATCAGTCCAACGCTAAGCGCTGTCCACCTAGCTGCTCTCAGTTGCTGTTTCTCAGTGGATTCGCCTTTCTTCCATATATGATGATAAATATCGTGAGAAAATGCAGTTGTAGCCGATATCACCAGACCGGCAACCACGGCAACAATTGTCGTAAAAGCAATCGCTGAAATGAAAGCCAGCAAAAAATCACCACCGACCTCCCTGGCCAGCAATGGCGCCGCCAGGTTTCCTGTTTCATCAGCCTTTACCAGCTTGTCGTAGCCTAAAAAAGCGATTGTCCCCAACCCAAGAACAAGTGTCATAATATAAAAAAATCCAATGATCCATGTAGCGCTTACCAGTGAACGGCGTACCTCGGTAGTGTTGCGGACCGTTAAGAAACGTATCAAAATATGCGGCAACCCCGCTGTGCCTAGCACGAGCGCCAGCTGCAGAGAAACAAGTTCCAGAGGATTAGAGAACAGTTGGCCCGTTATGAAAAACTGCTTACCTATCGGTGTATTAGAGGCGACGCTTGTGACTAGCGCGGAAATATTCCAATTGAAACGGGATAGGACTATCAATGATAACAGAAATGTCCCAGCCAATAACACGACTGTTTTGACTATTTGCACCCAAGATGTGGCAATCATGCCTCCGAACACAACATAAACCGTCATCAAAAGTCCGATAATGAACACAGAAACAGAATAGTTAATATTTAAAAGCAGCCTGATCAGCAATCCGGAAGCGACAAGCTGCGGAATCATATAAAGGATAGAAATAGAAAAAGTTCCACCTGCCATTGTCCAACGCATTTTATTCCCGGAAAAACGCGAACAGACTACATCTCCCAATGAATATTTTCCCAAGTGATGGACAGGCTCCGCAATAAAAAACATCACTATTAAATACGAGACGAGAAAACCGATAGAGTATAAAAAACCATCATAGCCATGCAAGGCAATTGCTCCGACGATTCCAAGAAAAGATGCCGCACTAATGAAGTCACCAGCAATTGCCATACCATTTTGCACGCCAGACAGACTGCCTGCTGCGGTATAGAAATGATTTGTCGTGTTGCTGCGTTTTGCTGCCCAATAGGTAATGATCATCGTACAGACGATAATACAAATGAAAAACAGAAAATATGTGAGATTCACGCAGCATCCCCCTGCCTCAGCTCTTTCATTCGCCTGTCAAATTGCTTCATTTTATAATAATAGATTCCTGCTAACAACCATGTTAATGGTATTTGGACAGCCGCGTACAGCCATCCCCAAGTAATATGCATCAGTGAGGAAGGACTGTTCATCTCCTCATGAAAAAAAGCCAATGAAAACGGCAGCCCGAAATAAAAAACGAAAAATACCAACAATATGCTGAAAAGCATTTTCTTTTTTCTTCTGACTAGTTCCCACAATGTATCGTTCATGTTTCCCCCATCCAGAACATTTTTCTTTTTATTGTACCTATTTTGAATATAACGGAATGGATACATGAAGTAAAGAGGTGTGCGATATCTTCTTCTATTCTTCTATAGATCGTGCTATATATTGTTTTGTATATGAGCATAGTTTGGCAACATTTGCATCAAGCTTATCCTGAAACTGGCGTATTTTGTTGATAGAACTGCTCTATTAGCAATTAGAACGTTCTATTTCAATGTTTGTTGTTGATAGAACTGCTCTATTAGCAATTAGAACGTTCTATTTCAATGTTTGTTGTTGATAGAACTGCTCTATCAGCAATTAAAACGTTCTATTTCAATGTTTGTTGTTGATAGAGCAGCTGACTTAGCGTAACTTGCGGATTTTTCACCTGAGGGACCACCTTCAGCTCTTCCGGCTTTCCATGCGCTACACAATTATCCTCCAGTTTTTAAGGCCGCTGCTTCTTTACAATTTCCCTTTTGCTTGGCAAATGACATTCTGGGTCCTCTGGCAGTCTTTTTAATGATATGCTGAGTCCTCTTTTCTTTATGTGGCAATCCCTATATACCAAATTTACAAAAATTAGCACTGTCCAATTACAGGTAAGAGTCTAGCTTCAGGCGCACCACAAAAAAACCGTTCCACAACCAAATGTTGCAAAACGGCTTTTCAAAAAAATATTTTATCCTTTAAAAGCATCAGTCAGATTGGTAACGATTTGTTTTTTACGTGAAACGACGCCTTTCAGTAAAGCGCGGTTATTCTTAAGTATAACATTGAAAGCTTTTTCCACTTTATCCTGATCCTTACCGATCGCCAAAACATCTGAATCACTATGAACGATATCAGTCGCTACGAACAAGAATAAACCGAGGTCTTTCTCATGAACAATTTTTGTGATCTCATCTTCCAGCTCTGCCTGACGCTGGTACACTTCTCCCAAATCAACGGTATTCACCTGTGCGATTTGCACATTGACACCATTCATGACAAATGGCTTCGCATCCATTGTCAGTAGCTCAGCAACAGTGTATTTACTTAAATCGGCACCGGCTTTCAGCATATCCAATCCATACTTGTCGGCATCGACTTCTGCAATTTCAGCCAATGCATGCGCTGTATCGACATCGATTTTCGTACATGTCGGTGACTGGAACAGCAATGAGTCGGAAATGATTGCAGACAATAGCAGCCCAGCAATCTGCTTCGGTATAGCAACATTGTTTTCCTTATACATTTTGTAAATGATTGTTGCTGTACAGCCTACTGGCTCGGCACGGAACAGCAATGGTTCCTTCGTCTCAAAGCTGGATATGCGATGGTGATCGATCACCTCTGAGATGCGAACGTCCTTGATGTTATCGACACTTTGTGGAAACTCATTATGGTCTACCAAGATGACACTTTCTACGTCATCGCCAACTTTTTCAATGTATTGCGGTGCCTCTGCTTTAAAATAATCCAATGCGAACTGTGTTTCTTGATTCGGTTCCCCGAGTCTGGCAGCCTCGGCGTTCAAACCAAGTTCCTGCTTCAAGTGCGCATAGGCCAAAGCAGAACAGATAGTATCCGTATCGGGATTTTTATGTCCAAAAATCAATATCTTAGTCATGAATCATTTCTCCTTTAAAATAGGTATGTCTGCAAATATTTTAGCATGTTGCAGGGGGTCCTGTCACTTTTCGCGAGTTTAGTAAACCCATCGCATCTATTCCGTTTACTTTTCCATTTTTTCTTTCTATCATAAATGAAGTAAGCGGATATAAATACGTGTCAAACGTATGCATTTTTTCAGTTTTATGTTTTCATTTATTTGGAAGCTCATTCCAATCCATTATCCATCATTCCATTAAAAAGGGTGTTCTAACATATGAAAAAAATAATCATTATCGGCGCCGGGATTCTCGGAGCCACCACAGCATATAGGCTGGCCAAAGCGGGAGAGGATGTGACCATCATTGATCAGCAGATCCCGGGCCGGGCAACTCAGGTCGCCTCGGGCATCATTTGTCCTTGGTTATCCAAACGGCGTAACCAGGCTTGGTATAAACTTGCAAAACATGGGGCTAAGCTTTATCCGGAACTGGTGAAAGAATTGACCGAGGATGGACAAAAGAACACTGGATACAAACGCACCGGTGCTTTATTCCTGCGCAATTCAAAAGAAAAACTGCAAGCATTCAAACAAAGCGCTCTTGTTCGGCGGGAAGAAGCTCCGGAAATCGGGGAAATAACCCTCCTGAACCCACAGCAGGCCACAGCAATATTCCCACCCTTACAGGAAGCTTACGGTGCTGTTCACATTGCTGGAGGAGCTCGGGTTGATGGCGGGAGACTGGTGCACAGTCTTTTGGAAGCAACCAAAATGTACGGTGCCCGTATCATAAAGGGACAAGCAATGTTGCAGCAAAAAGAAGATACAGTCTGGGGTGTGGAAGTAAATGAAAAAACAATTGAAGCAGATGCTGTGATTGCAGTAAACGGTGCTTGGATGCGCCCTCTTTTAGCAGAAATCGGAATTGATTTTTTGGGCAGCTTTCAAAAAGGACAGCTAGTACACTTGCGAACATCGCAGTCGGATACAAGCGACTGGCCAGTTGTTTTACCACCCAGCGGACAGTCGATCGTCAGCTTTGATGATCACCTTGTTATTGGGGCCAGTCATGAAAATGATGCCAGCTTTGATGCACGAATTACTGTAGGGGCGATGCAAGATGTGCTGACAAAGGCGTTAACGTTTGCTCCTGGTCTGGCACAAGCTGAAATTACGACAACAAAATATGGATTTCGTCCCTTCACACCTGACTTCCTGCCAATATTTGGTCCAATACCAGAACTGAAAGGACTGTTCATCGCAAATGGATTGGGGGCATCAGGTATGACAACCGGGCCGTTCATTGCGACAACGCTAGCAGATATTGTGCGTGGTAAGCGGCCTGCCATAAATGTGGACGATTATACGACAGCCGGGGCCATCCGTACCAAATAATTTCGAAGGGTTACAAAAATGGGTATAACTCGAGCTTAGGCACTTCCCGAAAACCAATTTCCTTCCATGTTTCTGCTGCTTTTTCATTACGCAGTATCTTTACATCATCAGATTGGTTTGATATCGTTAAATCATACAGGAAACGAGGCGGTAGATATGAAAGGAAAGCTGCTTATCTTAATTATTGTGGTCGTTATTTTGATTGCTGTGGCTTTCAGCTATTGGCTGTTGCAAACAATGATCAAGGATGAACATCAGTTGCACTCCTCAGGACAAGTATCGTACAATACCCTCACGGTTGCCGACGATACTTTCGCAGCCGCAAATTTATATTGAAAAAAGCAGAAGAGAACGGGCGGCATGCCAACTTCCTTCTGCTTTCATATCCATCTTGTATAGAAAAAGCCTGGAAACCCGTGACTATATTTCATCCTATGAGACGCTTTTTTTAATCCTGCCTGCAGTAATCTTTTCAATAATGCGGTTAAAATGCAAATATGTAGACTGAAAAATCGGGCTCTGAATAAACGTGAAAATAATGCTGAAAATGAACACTGGCCCACCTAGTAAAAAACCAAAAACCAGCACACTGCTTTCCGTGATAATACGCACACGCGCAATTGGTGCAGATAATTTCTCTGATATGGACAGCATAAAGCCGTCACGAGGACCTGCTCCTATTTCCGCAGCGTTATATAACCCTCCCCCAAAACCCATGAGCAAAATACCACTCAACATTGGCAATATGTCCGTCCAGGCCTTACGTGCTTGTGGCAAAAAATCCATCCATAGAAAAAAATCCACAAACATACCTACCATCACTGCATTGATCAATGTTCCAATACGAATATATTTCTTATCAAGTGCCAATGTTATGCCAATAAGGGTTAAACCGATTAAAATGTTCCATGTGCCGATCGTGAGACCCATTTTTTCAAATAGTCCCACAGTCAGTACATCCCATGGATGAACGCCTAAATGCTGCATATTGATCGTCAGGCTGATACCCAGACTGAAAATGATTAATCCGAAAATAAAGAAGGACCAGCGTATCAGCTTTACCATTATCCCACCTCCATATCCTCTACCTATTATAGTGCAGCATTCCCATTTTGTTACGAATTTTCTTTCAACGCAAATAAAGACCCCCCCTTGTTTTTACAGCGCAATTACCTTTTTAACCGGGTAACTGCAAACAGGAGCCCCGTGACCTGCTATTCATTCCCATACCACTCTATCGCTTTGCGCTCCAGCTGCTCCACAAAAGCATTTTTTCCGGCCATATATGCTTGAATATTTTTTGGAAACTGAACTGCCAACTTTTCTTTCAAGTCACCGTACTCTCTTGCCGTCTCTTGATGAGCACGAAGGTAATCCCTGACTGCAAGATGACGGCGAATATCCGACCTGTTATCTTCCTGAAAAACATGGACATGACAGGTGCGCCTGCTTTCACCCTTTCTAAAAAATCTTCTGCCTGCAATGCCGTATTCTCCCATGGCTGCGTACCCGAGCTGTTCCATCTGCAAATTGCAGGTATCCACACTTTCAATATGTTTCACCACTGGCATGATATCAATGATCGGCTTTGCTTTCAAACCGCTGACAGAGGTGCTGCCGATATGATAAATGCAAACAAGCAGATTGCTGAGAACTTCCGTGATGTGTTCCGCTTCTTTCTCAAATATGCACGGCCATGCTGAATGATATGGAACGACTTCCACCCTCCTCACTACCGCTCCCCCTTTTTATGATCCCCTGTACCTGGCATAAATCAGGTGCGTTTTACCGAAGATATCAGATTCTTTTTCTTTCTTAAATCCAATCTTTTCAGCCACACGAATAGATGCCACATTCAACGGATCGATGATACTGATTAATTTTGACAATTTCATTCGTTCAAAACCTAGCTGCCTGCATACTTTTGCAGCTTCAGTAGCATACCCTTTTGACCAATGATGCTTATGGATATGGTAGCCAATTTCCATCTCTTCCTGACCATCCACGATTTGTTTAACGATACCGCAATCGCCAATCAGCTGCTTAGTATCTTTCAAGCACACCGCCCATAGCCCTACACCATCAACCAAATATCTTTCTTTATTTCTATCAATCCATTTTTTGGTTTGCTGTAATGAAAACGGTGCGGGGTAAAACCGCATCGTTTCCACGTCAGAAAAGATCCTGTGAAGCTGTTTTAAATCAGCACCTTCATACGGCCGCAAAAAGAGCCTTTCTGTTACTGCAATGATCATGTTTCCTCTCCCCTCGATTCACTACAGCAGCCCTACTAGCTGCAAGCCACGCCAAATACCATCATCCTCCACGGATGCAGTTACATATTTCGCTGCCTTTTTTACAACCGGGAGCGCATTTCCCATGGCGACACTATGGTGAAGCTCTGATAGCATCTCGATATCATTAAGGCCATCGCCAAAAGCGTATTGCTGTTCTTTTGCAAATCCTAATCTGCGAACAATTTGTTCGATACCATTCGCCTTCGAGCCTCCTTTGGGAATCACATCCACAGAAACCGGATGCCAGCGGATGAAATCGAATTCTGGAAATGCTTCTTCATATTGTTCTTCCTCACCTTCCGGACAGAACAAAAGCGTCTGGTACAATGGGCGTCCCTGACTGTAAGCGGGATCCACGGCTGGCATTTCGACTTGCAGCGTCCGCAGACTTTCAATAATATAATCATGTTCTGGAACATTAGCCCTCATGTCTTCATGGTCCATAAACACGACTGGGTGCTCATGTTCAAGTGCCATTGCCGTTAATTTTTCCAGTGCTTGGCCGTCAAGTGGATTTGTGTAAATCACCTCATCATTCAATACGACATACTGTCCGTTATAGCTGACAAAATGGTGAATATCCAATTCCGTGCGCAAATCCTTAAACATGAAAGGTGCCCGCCCTGTCGCGATTGCTACCTCATGTCCCTTCTCTTTCAATTGGGAAATCGAAGTCTTTGTTGATGAAGGCAACTGCTTTTCATGATTGAGCAAGGTGCCATCAATATCGAAAAAAATAATACTTTTATCTGCCATTACCTATTCCTCTTTCTACTTATCTTTTTGTATTACGTTCATTGCTATCCATTCTAAACCATTACAACCACTTTTTAAAAGGAATGATATTGCATGATCATCCCCTTGTCAAAGTTACGATGTTACCACAGTTTAAGAGAACCTTCATTTTTTTCAAATAGTTATGGGAGGATATGAATGACCGAGTGGTATATAATGATAGAGAAAAGTAATCCCACGTGGGTTACAGTATTTCAAGGAGGAAACAAGCATGCTTAAAAATTTTGATGAAAATTTACTAAAATATGCAAAACTGTTAACTGCAAAAGGAATCAACGTACAGCCCGGAGACTGGGTTAAAATGACTGTATCAGTTGAGCAGGCTCCTTTTGCCCGCTTAATCACAAAAGAAGCGTATGCACTTGGTGCCGAAAAAGTAATTGTAAAATGGTCTGATGATGAAATCAGTAAACAGCATTACCTGCATCAGCCGACGAAAGTGCTGACTGATATACCTGATTATGAGATTGCTGAATCAGAAGATCATGTCCTGAACCATCGTGTATGCCGCCTTTCTATTCTTTCAAGCGATCCAGGACTATTGAATGAAGTGGACCCCGAAAAAGTCGCCGCATATCAAAAAGTGGCTGGCAAAGCATTCAAAGCACAACGAAATGCAACTCAAAATGATGATTTGAAATGGACTGTAGCGGCAGCTGCCGGTCCCGCCTGGGCAGCAACAGTTTTTCCAGACTTAAAAACCTCCGAAGAACAGGTCGATGCACTATGGGATCAAATTTTCAAAACCTGCCGTATTTATAACGACGACCCTATTGCTGTCTGGGACGAACATAAAAAAACATTGAACGAAAAAGCAACCAAATTGAATGAAATACAATTCGACGCCCTGCATTACACAGCTCCAGGCACTGATTTGACTCTTGGACTGCCGGAGAACCATATCTGGCAAAGCGCGGAAAGCTATGATCCGAATGGGACTGAATTCATTGCCAATATGCCGACAGAAGAAGTATTTACCGCCCCGGATACGCGTCGTATGGATGGTGTAGTGCGGAGTACGAAGCCGCTCAGCTATGCAGGTACCATGATTGAGGGGATCGAAGTCCGTTTTAAGGACGGCAAAATTGTAGATATCTCTGCTGAAAAGGGCGATGCCACCATTAAAAAATTGGTGCATGACAATGAAGGGGCAACAGGGCTAGGCGAGGTGGCGCTTGTCCCGAATCCGTCCCCTATATCTCAATCTGGGATCATCTTTTTTGAAACATTGTTTGATGAGAATGCATCAAACCACCTTGCAATCGGCGCTTCTTATCCAACAACCATTCAAGGCGGTACAAAGATGAGTGAGGAAGAACTGATGGAACACGGTATGAATGTTTCTACTGCACATGTTGATTTTATGATTGGCTCTGCACAAATGAATATCGACGGCATCAAAAAAGATGGGACGGCTATGCCAATCTTTCGCAATGGCGATTGGGCTTTTTGATCCCCTAAGTGTCAGGCACTCTCAGTGTCTGACACTTTTTTAAATCTGCTGAAAACGTTTATCTATCATAGCTATTAGGGAATAATGTGGAATATATAATGGACTGCATATTCCTAAGAAAAATAGTTAGAAAAATCGTGTTTTTATGTTGACATTCCATTCTGTCATAAGTATAATTTAGTTACAAGGTTACTAAAAGTTATTAAAATGGAGGTATGACGAATGACAAAAACGACATGGAAAGTTGATCCTGCACATACTAGCTTGGAATTTTCCGTAAAGCACATGATGGTTTCGAGAGTGAAAGGCACTTTCGAAGATTTCGAGGCCCGGGTTGAAGCGGATCCGGAAGATTTGACAACCGCGGAAATCGAATTCAATGTGGACTTAGCAAGTATTGAAACACGTAACAAAGGACGCGATGAACATTTGCGTTCGGCTGATTTTTTTGATACTGAAAATCATCCTAAAATGACATTCAAGGCAACGGAGATCGTCCGTAAAGGGCAAGGCGAATATGATATTACTGGTGACATGACGATACGCGGAACTACAAAGCCGCTAACATTCCACGTCACCTACGAAGGCTCCGGAAAAGACCCATGGGGTAATGAAGTTGCCGGCTTCAGCGGAGAAGGTAAGTTGAACCGCAAAGACTTCGGGCTTACTTGGAATTCGAAATTGGAAACTGGCGGAGTGCTTGTCGGAGATGATGTGAAAATTTCCATTGAACTTGAAGCGACAAAAGAAGCATAACAATAGTTTTAAAAAGTTCGGTACCCATAAAGAAAGGCACCTGGGAAAGGTGCCTTTTTTCATGGAGCTTGCTTTTTCAACATATACATTTTTACAGATAAACAACCTTAAACCTTTCACAGACTATCAGCATATCATCTTTGAACTCCTTGACCATCCTCTTTCATTCTCCTGCAAAGCACTGTTTATACTCCATTTGCCAATAAGCTAATGAACGATCCCCTTCTTTGAAGGGCGCTTCACATCTGATCGTTGTGCATGGATTTTTCTTACAGTCACTTCCCAGAGCTTTCTTGCTGATTCATTTTTCATTCCTTCTCTCCCCATCACTTTCGAGAAACCATTCGTCACATTTTTGAAGTTGCCTTTGTTTTCACTTGTTTTTCCGGTTTTCTTAAATTTTTCCATTTTGGATAACCTATCAAGATGGCGACAATACCGCAAATGCCAAGCATGAAAGGGTAAAAGGAGTACGGCATGATGGTCACAGGCGAAATGGCAGCAAGTCCGGAGGCAGCAAGTAACTGGCCGCCATAAGGAATTATTCCTTGAAAACAGCTGGAAAAAATATCAAGCAAACTGGCCGTTTTCCGCGGATCGATATCGTATTCATCAGCGACGCTT
Organism: Tigheibacillus halophilus; assembly: GCF_042683165.1. Classification (NCBI taxonomy): domain Bacteria; kingdom Bacillati; phylum Bacillota; class Bacilli; order Caryophanales; family Bacillaceae; genus Tigheibacillus; species Tigheibacillus halophilus. The sequence goes on along the minus strand of NZ_JBHUIZ010000003.1, from coordinate 41,122 downwards.
TTGGCCAACGGACCGGTAATGATGATAGAAATAGTATTATTCGATGTTGCAATATCTGTCGCGCTGACCAGCCCCGCTATACCTGCTTCTGCACCTTTTTTTGATTTGATTCGTTTCGTAATAACGTGCAACAGGAAAGTAATGCCACCGTTAAATTTGATAAGCTCTACCATGCCGCCAATAATAATAGCAATGATAGCGAGATTTTCCATACTCATGATACCTTCTGAAACTGCTTTAAAAAACGTCGAAAGACTGTAACTCCCATCCATCCATCCAATAATGCCGGCAAACAGCGTTCCGCCAAACAATACAACCAGCACATGCACGCCAACGATTGCAGCAATCAGAACCGCTAAATAAGGCAGCACCTTCAAGAGTTCAAAGGAGTACTCCTGGGAAACCGCGGCTTGTGCATTCATCGTAATAAGACCTAGAATGACAGCAGTCACAATGGCCCCTGGCAGCACAATAAAAAAGTTTACCTTGAATTTATCTCTCATCTTAGTATGTTGTGTACGCACCGCCGCGATGGTGGTATCGGAGATCATGGATAGGTTATCACCAAACATAGCTCCACCGACCACTGTCGCCATAGAGAGGGCCAATGAGATATCCGTCTGCTCCGCAATACCTATTCCAATTGGTGCCAGCGCTACAACAGTTCCTGTCGATGTGCCCATCGAAATGGAAATGAAGCAGCCGATGACAAACATCCCTACCATCAGCATATTGCCTGGAAGAAAAGACATCCCCAGATTGACTGTAGCCTCCACTGCACCCATCCCTTTGGCAACCTCGGCGAAAGCACCTGCCAAAATAAAAATCATCGCCATTAAAATAATATTAGGATTCCCGCCACCTTTTGAAAATGTCTCCACTTTTTCCATCAACGTTCGCTTTCTATTCATCGTTAACGCCAGGGCAGCTGCAATAACCAGCGCCACATTAATCGGCATATTGGAAAAGTCTTTGGAAATGATACCTGTCCCAATAAACAGCAGTACGAATACAACCAATGGTAATAATGCGATAAAACTTCCTTTTTCTTCGTTCACTCTGCCTCTCCCCTGTCTCCTATAACGGCATAAAAATAAAAAGCCTCTCCATCATAGAGAGGCACATTAGCAAAACAGCCTCTCTTATTTTTCAAAATAGTCATTTTGTAGGATTTAGCACCAGTTCATTTTACATGAAAGGTTGCTGTAGCTTCATTGGGCCTATTCCCTCCACTACTCTTCATAAGAGATGTCACTTCTATTCAGTTTTCAATGCTAAAGCAATCTTAGTTATTCAATTTAACGAAAAAAAAGGGAAAAGTCAATGATTCTTTCTTTTTATAAAAGATGAAACCTTTACCGAACCGGCTTGTTCATTTAGACAGCATGAACTAATAACGCGCCCTGTACATTCACCTATTTTCCTTCCAAGCATAGGATAATGCAGTAACGCAGTACTCTTTGAAAGGATGAAAATATGTACCCATATTATTATGTCAATGCTTATCCGGTCTTCAACCCTGTTCCGTTTTCCGGATGGAACAGGAGTATTGATCCTTACATCTACACAGATGGATGGCATCAATTTTATCCAGCTGCACCAGCCACGGAAAGAAAAATGATGGCACAGGATTACGGTCAGCAGCCATTTGTAACCGATATCGAAAAAGCTGCTGAAGAAAACGATTATTTTCGCACGGCGCTATGGACCGGCAAACATCTCCAGGTTACATTGATGAGTATTCGTCCTGGCGAGGATATCGGCTTGGAGGTCCACCGGAATGTCGACCAGTTTTTAAGAATTGAAGACGGCCATGGATTGGTGCAGATGGGAAATGCCCAAAATAATCTCTTATTCCAGAAAAACGTCTCGGAGGACGATGCGATTATGGTCCCGGCAGGAACATGGCACAATGTGACAAATACAGGAAACGAAGCGCTGAAACTGTATTCAATCTACGCTCCTCCCGAGCATCCATTTGGTACCATCCACAGAACGAAAGAAGAAGCGAAAATGCAAGAACACTAGAAAAAGGGGGCTAGCCAATATCCGAATCAAGCTTCGTAAAGTTTCTTTAAGTATGGTGCTATCACTTCAATATATGGAAAGACGTCTTTTCCATTTTCATACTGAAATTAAAATGAAGAAGAGTGCTCTGTATCATGCAGCGTTCCTCTTCTTCATGCCCTCTATGTTACGGATATCACTCAAATCATTGCTGTCATCAAGGCGTGTTTTCCTTGAATACTTCTTTCATAACAGAAACAATATATGCTACATCTTCATCTGTACAAGAAAGTGGAGGACACAGCGCTAATATATTGTTGTATCCCTCAACTGTATCACCATTTTTGCCGATGATCAGTCCTTTTGCTTTACAATCACTGATGATTTTATTTACTCGCTTTGGCAGGGCTGGTTGCTTTGTTTTCTTATCCTCCACCATTTCAATCCCCAATAGAAAACCTAAACCGCGAACATCGCCAACAAACGGATGATTCTTCAATTCTGCAAGCTCGTTTTGTAATCGTTCTCCTAACAATGCCGATCTTTCGACCAAATTTTCTTTTTCCAGGATTTCTATATTTTTAAGTGCCACTGCGCATGCTGCAGGGTTCCCACCAAACGTGTTTACATGACGGAAATGATTGTTTTCTCCGTTACTCTCAAAAACTTTATATATATCTTTTCGGACCGCAGTAACAGATAAAGGTAAATAAGCACTGGTCAATCCTTTCGCCATTGTCACCATATCGGGTTTGATGTTGAAATGCTGATGGCCAAACATTTTACCTGTTCTGCCAAAACCACAAATCACCTCATCAATGATTAGCAACACACCGTGTTTCTTGCAAATCTCTTGTACTTTTTCAACATATACGCGATCCGGAATGAGGATACCGCCACCTGTTATTAGCGGCTCCATGATGACTGCTGCAACCGTTTCTTTCTGCTCCCAGATGATTTTATCTTCCAGTTCCTGTGCCCGCTGTAAATTATATGCTTTTACTGACATGCCATCCGGACGCCGGTAATTATCGGGCGGTGAAACGTGCAGAAATCCGGAATTAAGTGGCTCATACTTATATTTTCTTAATGCCTGACCCGTAGCAGATAAAGCCCCCATTGACCCGCCGTGATAGGCACGATAACGTGAAATGAATTTATGCCGCGCCTGTTCTCCATTCTGCTGATGGTATTGTCGAGCAATTTTAAAAGCAACCTCATTGGCATCAGAACCACTATTGGAGTAAAAAATCATATAGTCATCTCCAAGCAGTTCGTTTACTTTTTCTGCAAGCTGAATCCCAGGCATATGGCTCTGTGTCATGGATGTGTAAGCCAGTTTTTGGATTTGTTCATACGCTGCTTTGGCTAACTCTTTTCGACCATAGCCAACATTCACACACCACAATCCTGACATACCGTCTAAATATTTGCCACCCTCATGATCAGTAATCCATGCCCCTTTCCCTTCTGTTACTACCATTGGTCGTTTCTCATTGTTATACTGCGAGATATGATGCCACACATTCTCGCGATCTTGGTCCACAATAGAAGGCGACTGATTTACATCTTTAGCAGTTTTCATTTCAATTTTCTCCTTTCCAAACCATGTATTAATCTTTACGTGCACAACTGTTGTTCAGAGCAGCACCTTATACAACCAACATCTTCTCTTTATTGACAACCTCCGGATATTGCCTCATAATTTATTTTACAAATAATTATAAAGATTGTAATTTCACACTGTGTAACATGATGAATGGATTCTCTTAACAATGCGGAGGGAAGCATATTGGTCAATAACTTTGAGTTAACCATGAAGGATATCCTGCAAAGAAAAATCTTTCAACACGCCAAAGTCATTGCTGGAAAAAATGGATTGAACAAACAAGTAAGGTGGACTCATATTCTGGAGACAAATCAATTTGAGTCCCTGATAAATGGCGGTGAACTGATTCTAACTACCGGCTCGGGTCTAAAACTCGAATCCTCCACGGAATTGACTTATATCCAGAATTTAATCAATAGACATGCAGCTGGAATTTGTATAGAGATTGGCACACATGTCACATACATATCAGATGAAATAATCGAATTAGCAGATCAACACCAATTCCCTATCATTATATTTGACCATTTTGTAAAATTTGTGGATATTACACAGGATCTTCATTCTCTGATCATCAATCAACACCATCAGATGCTTCATCAGCTGTATGAACTCTCTACAAGATTTAATGAACTTTCTTTACTGCCCAACGGCATTTTAAAGATCCTCCAGGAGCTGCATACCTACCTAAAAAAAGACATTTTATATCTGACAGATGAAGCAAAAGCCTACTACTACCCGCCTAAAATAAAATACATAGAAGAAAAAATGCGCGAATGCCTATCAGAATACACACCCTCGCCTGCAAAAGAAACATTCATTTCACTGGATGATAAACAATTTGCCGTAGTGCCAGTAAAAGGATTGGGACAGATCTGGGGCTATTTATGTTTGCAGGCTGAGGAAAGTATTCTGAAAGATTTCTTGTTTTCCATTATGGATCGTGCCGCACTTGCGATTGCACAAATCATGTTACGAAACAGAACTGTGGAAGAAAGAAAACAAAATATAGAAGACAAAATGGTTCGCAACCTGCTTCATGGTAAAGCGTGTGATACAGATGAGCTGCAAGCAATCATCCCTTTATCTGCAAACAGTTCTCATTACAGATTAGTTCTTATACAAACCAATCAACCCGAAATAAACGCAATGGAAGGGGACTGGAATGAAATAAAACTGCAACGGTCAGTTATATTTCGCACCCTATTTAAGCAGCATGGATTATATCCAGCTGTATCTGTCAGGAAAAATGACATTGCTGTCATTGCCTCGTTCAAATTGAAAGGCAGCGAAACACAGGGAAGGAATCAATTTACACAGGTTATGCGATCGATAAAAAAATTACTTGCCAGGAATATCTTAGATGGCAGCAAATGTGTTTTTGGAATCAGTAGAGTTAATCAGGATATAAACGCTTTGGCAAACAGTTATCAGCAAGCGAAAAGAGTCCTTTTTCTACAGAATGCAAACATCATATCTTCTGCCTTTTATGAAAAAATTGGAGTGTATCAATTGCTTCTAACGCATCAGAAATCGCATTTAAAATTATATATTGATGACTGCCTGGAACCATTGATAAGGTACGATCGTGAAACACATAGTGAACTGCTGCGCACCTTGGAGGTTTACCTGGATTGTTACGGTTCAAAAAAAGAAACAGCAGAGAAATTGTTCATTGTAAGGCAAACATTGTATCATCGCCTAAAGAAAATAGGAGAATTGATTGGAAGTGATTTCATGAAACCGGATAATCGTCTCGCTTTAGAGATGGCTATCAAGGCATTTTATATGAAAGATGCGATTAAAAATGATTGAAAGAAATTGCTTTGCATATTTCTTTCAATCATTTATCATCTGATGGTGTCAAGCTTGATCCACTGCTAAATCCAATACTGTATGCAGCATCACATTGACCCCGTTTTCGCAATCCTTCCAATACGTCAATTCATCTTCTGAATGACTTTTACCTTTTACACTTGGTACAAAAATCATCGCAGTAGGGATATAAGACGCAATAAACTGTGAATCATGTCCAGCGCCACTCAGCATTCTTTTGATGGAATACTTCAGATGATTTGCCGATTGTTCTAATAAATTCACTAAATTCTGATCAAACCATACTGTATTTCTATCCCATAATTTTTTTATCTGTACCTTGCATTTTTCCTTTGCAAAATGAACTGGCAGCACCTCAATGATCTCCTCTACCTGGCGGATGACGTTGGCATCATAATGCCTTGCCTCCAGGGTGAAGACCACCTTATTTGGAATAACAGTATGAATGTTTGGACTGACATTCATTCTTCCAATCGTATAAACGAGCTCACTATCTAATTTACTCATACGGGAGCGTATGATCGAAATTAAATCGTTCGTTGTAAACAATGCATCTTTTCTCATCGGCATTGGCGTCGTGCCAGCATGATCAGAATCCCCGCTAACTTCAATTTCATAACACACCATGCCGACAACACCCTCCACAATACCAACTTGGAGCGACTCGCTTTCTAAAACAGGGCCTTGTTCAATATGCAGTTCCAGGAAAGCAGTGGCATTCTTTAAACGGTTGGCTTCATTTCCAGCAAAGCCGCTGTTCTTAAGCGCTTCGCCGAATGTGACGCCATTTTTGTCCTTGGACTGTAACATGGCCGCTTTATCAAACCAACCTGATAAGACACCAGACGCCATCATGGATGGCTCGAATCTTGCACCTTCTTCGTTGGTAATATTGGCTACAACGATAGGCAATCTCGGTTTCATGCCATTTTCGACGATTGTCCGGACTACTTCCAACCCCGCCAGCACACCAAGCACACCATCAAAACGACCGCCTTTTTCCACAGAATCCAAATGAGACCCAACCACTACCGGGGGCTGATCGTTGTCCGTCCCCGGCAATCTTGCATACATATTCGCCATATCATCCAATACGACTGTCATTCCGAGCTTTTCACACTCGGATTGGAAATGCTTCCTTACTTGGATATCTACATTGGATAATGACAAGCGGGTAACCCCATTATTTTCAGTTCTGCCAAAATCAGCAAATGCTTCGATTGTCTGCTTTAGCCTCTCACCATTAATTAATACTTTTTGTTTTTCCATTCTTCATCCCTTCCCTGAATTCCGACCTGTCCCCACAAACTTCATTCTTTCTCCAGCTCCCGTTGTTTGATATAACGCGTGGCAAAGTACTTTCGACTGTCAGGATTCGTTAACAGCAGTGTTTTTTTATCAGCTCTCAATTTATCCTCAAATTCCACCACATCTCCGTCAAGCGTGCCATTTAAACCAATAATGGTATAACCTTGTTTCAATAAACTGTCCACTTGCAATTTTTCTTCCAAAAACGCATCATAGGTTGACAATCTTTCATCCTTCCTTTCTGCAAGAGTAATTTGAAAGGATTGCTTTTTTTATACATTACTTTGCACTTCTTCCTGTTGCTTCGTAACTTCCCCATCGATAATCCAGTCGCGTCCCACAGTAATTCCCAAATATTTGTCATCACTTGGATCCAACATTTCCGCCTGCGGGAATTTTTTAAAATACCAATATTTCGCTAAAACATAGTAGAGAGCACCAGCTAAAACAAAACCGACGATAAACGAATAATCCATCAAAAGAATAGCGACAATGCCGCCGACCACCCATGCAAGAAAGCCTGCAATATTTATTCCGCCATGAAATCTGTATTGCCCATTATGTTGATAGAGCTCCTGTACATTTACTCTGCGTTTCCGCAAAAGGTAATAATCGACAACGAGAATACCACTTATCGATGATAAAACTGCTCCGATGAACAACAGCGCCTGAGTCAATATCTCATAAACACTCCATGGCTGAATGATGGTTCCTACTACTCCCACAACAAATACCGCAATGACATTAGATGCTTTCGGCCCCAAAACATTGGAAAAAATAGCCGCAGCAGGGATGATATTTGCCGCTGTATTGGTGGACCACTGCGTCAGCACAATCATAAGCAGCAGCATTCCCAGCATCCATCCTGAGGCGGTTTCTTGCAGAGCGACAACAGGATTGGAAGTGCCCGCCACCATAAATGCAGCCGCCCCTATCATGATCATAAATGCTTCAGTCAATGGCATAGCAATCAGACTGCCAATTAAATTTGTCCGGTTACGTTTAAACCAATTCCTTTCGAACTTAGGTGCTTTAAAAAAACGCGAGATTGTCGGTATATCACAACCCAATGTTGCCCAAAATCCCATATTGGCAAAAATGACAATGATAAATGCCGTAAATGCTGCACCACCTGTAACCGGACTTTCCGCCCAAGCCCAAACATTGCTCCCCCGTTCTACAATGTCTGCCGTCAATGTTTGATAGATAATCAGGGATAAAATGATGATGATCGGTGCCGCAAAATCAGCAAATCGCTCTACCCACTTGATGCCAGAAGCTGTGTTGATCAGCTGGACAAGAGCAAATATGGCATAGCATAGCAGCCAGTTATCGAAACCTGAATGGATAGTATGAATAATAGAATTGATTGCAGTTGAACCAAAATACGTATTCAACCCAAACCAAAATGATGCTGTTACTGCGCGAGTTATGGAGGGGATATGAGTACCGATAATACCGAATGGCGCCCGCATATAAACTGGAAAAGACAAGCCATGCTCAACCCCGATATCTCCGACGATTGAAATGAAGATCCCAACCGCGATACAGCCAATCAATGTAGCCAATACAACCCAGGGTAAGGAAATATTCTGTATACCCGAAGCGCCGATATCAAAGGTTGCCAAAAGTATAGCCATCCCAACCCACATTGCAAAAAATCCCACGATTCCTATCTTCCGCTGTTCATAGCCAATTGGAAGTAAATCCGGTGACTTTAGATACGAGTTGTTTTCACTTGTCTTTTCCATCATTCATCCCCTTTTTATTTATTGAGAGTTATGAGTGCCTGACAAATGGCCAAGCAGCTATTACCTCGGTTAATATAAGATCATTTCACCAAATCCTCCGCCTTTTTCGCTTCAGCAGCTGTATGATGATTGAATTTACTGCACTTTAAATACTTACCTTTTCCAGGGGCTCCTACAAAATGCTTGTTTTTTATGACATATTCCCCTCTGGAGAGCACTGTCACAGGCTCACCTGTTACCTGCATCCCTTCCAACGCACTGTAATCCACATTCATATGATGCGTATTTACCGAGATGGTCCGCTCCACATTCGGGTCGAATAATACGATATCTGCGTCACTGCCTGGCGCAATCGTTCCTTTTTGTGGAAACAATCCAAACAGCTTTGCAGCATTTGTGGAAACAAGGTTAACGAATTCATTCAGTGAAATTCTGCCCTTTTTGACCCCTTCTGAAAATAAAATACTGAAACGGTCTTCAACAAAAGGCCCACCGTTCGGTATTTTGGAAAAGTCTCCCTTTCCAAGTTCTTTTTGTCCTTTAAAATTGAAGGAGCAATGATCGGAGCCAATAGTCTGTAATTCACCGCTTTTTAATGCGTTCCACAGAATCTCCTGATTGGAACGATCACGTAAAGGAGGTGACCAAACATATTTGGCTCCCTCAAATCCTGGTTTTTCCAAATAAGATTGGTCCAGTACAAGGTATTGCGGACATGTCTCCCCATAAACACGGAATCCTTTACTTCGTGCTGCCGCAATTTGTTCCACCGCTTCTTTACAAGTTACATGAACCACATACAGCTGTGAATCTGCGAGGGCAGTCAATTTAGCAGCGCGTCCTGTGGCTTCTCCTTCCAGCTCGGGTGGGCGAGTCAACGCATGGTTGATTGGTTCTGTACGCCCTTCTTCTAACGCTTTTTCAGTTAAATAGTTGATTACATCACCGTTTTCCGCATGGACCATCACCAAACCGCCATGTTCTCTGGCAGTAATTAATGTCTGAAATAATGTCTCATCATCTGCTTGCAAAACATCTTTATAAGCCATGAACACTTTAAAGGAAGTGACGCCTTCTTTTTCAATCACTTCAGGCAATTCATGAAGAATATTTTCGTTCGCTTCAACAATTTGCAGATGGAATGCATAATCGATAGCAGCCTTGTCTTTTGATTTAGCATGCCATTTTTTTAACGCGCTTTTGAGTGATTTACCTTTTTCCGTCAGACAAAAATCAATAAATGTCGTCGTTCCGCCGTGGGCCGCAGCAATGGAACCGGTCTCGAAATCATCTGAAGTAACGGTACCGCCAAACGGCATATCCATATGTGTATGTGGATCAATCCCTCCAGGCATGACATAACAACCTGATGCATCAATCACTTCTGCGTAAATATCACTGATATTTTGGCCAATTGCCTGCACCTTATCGTTTTCAATCAGTACATCTGCGGTATAAGTATCTGTGGCGGTTACGATCGTTCCATTTTTAATAATTTTTTTCATGATGAATCCCCCTATATACATAGACTAATTCCTGTAAATTCCCCAGAAAATGGTTAGTTATGATTCATTGTTTGCAAAGCAGCCTGTCTGTCATTCCATGACATTGGTGATTCAGTTGTAACGAGATCCACCATGTCAATCGCTCCTTCGACCGGGCAAACAATTGAACAAAGATTACAGCCGACACAATCATCTTCTCTGACTTTCAAATAATCGTTGCCTTTTTCATCCATCAATATATCTATACATTGATGAGACGTATCTTCACAGGCGATATGACACTTATTGCAATTGATGCAAACATCATTATTGATGCGAGCCACAAGTTTATGGTTTAAGTCCAAATTGCTCCAGTCAGTATATTTTCGGACTGATTTTCCAATGATTTCACTGACAGATGCAATTCCTTTTTCATCCAAATAATTGCGCAAACCTTCCGTAAGATCATCAATAATACTAAATCCATGATGCATTGCTGCAGTGCAAATCTGCACACCGCCCGCACCCATCAGCATAAACTCGACTGTATCCTGCCAGCTTGAAACACCGCCTATACCCGAAATTGGGATATGGATATCAGGCTGTCGCGCACATTCTCCAATCATATTCAGGGCAATGGGTTTAACTGCTGGACCACAGTAACCCCCGTGGGCTCCCATCCCATTTACATTAGGCATTGGATTCCATGTATCCAGGTCCACGCCTATTAAACTATTGATCGTATTGATCATGCTGATTGCATCAGCACCTCCGCGCTGTGCAGCGCGGGCAGTAGCAGTGATGTCGGTAATATTGGGTGTCAGTTTTGTGATGACAGGCACCTCTGCGGCCTCTTTGCAATATAAAGTTGATTTTTCTACTAAGTCTGGATGCTGGCCGACTGCCGCCCCCATCCCCCTTTCAGACATACCATGCGGGCAGCCAAGATTTAATTCAAAACCATCAACTCCCACGTCCTGCACCCGTTTGACTATTTCGTGCCACTTATTACGTTCGGGTTCTACCATTAATGATGCAACAATAACCCTGTCGGGAAACCTTTTTTTTGTTTCATAAATTTCCTTTAAATTTTCATCAATCGGTCGATCAGAAATTAACTCAATGTTATTAAATCCGGCTACCCGTTGCCCATTAAAATGATGCGCACCAAAACGTGAAGTGACATTCAGTACGGGTTCACCGAGTGTTTTCCATACAACGCCACCCCATCCAGCTTCAAATGCGCGCTGTACCTGGTATCCTGTATTTGTTGGTGGTGCAGAGGCAAGCCAATAAGGATTAAGGGATTTGATTCCTGCAAAATCGATGCTTATATCTGCCATATTCATCCTCCCAAACGGTTACTTTACATTTTTTGCTAGACATGCGCAGTTTCAGTCTCTTTTAATTGCTGATGTACTGCGTATGCCGTCTCTTTCCCCTGCTGTGCCGCAGTTACTACCATTGCTTCACCGATTCCTTTTCCAAAAACGACATCACCGGCAGCATAGACCTTTGGGTGTGAGGTTAAGAACGTTTCACTATCTACCTTCACAACACCACCATGGTGTTCAAGACCAAATGCATCAATCAGCTGCTGATGCCGCGTCTGACCAATTGCTTTCACCACGATATCAACATCCATTAAAAATTCAGATCCTTCTATCTGTACTGGCCGCGCACGCCCATCAGAGCCCGCCGATTGCAACTTCATGCGCACGCACTCCATTTGCCGGATACGACCATTTTCATCACCGATCAAACGTTTAGGTGCCACTAACCATCTGAATTCAACACCTTCTTGTTTGGCAAATTCATATTCAAAATCATATGCCGACATTTCTGCCTCCGTCCGGCGATAAAGAATTTTAACATTTTCGGCACCGAGTCTCACTGCTGTAGTGGCACCATCTATCGCTGTATTGCCGGCACCGATAACAGCCACACGTTTCCCGATAAACGCAGTTGTATAACGCTCGTTTTTGGCTTCTTCCACCAAGTCAATGGCATCATAAATTCCTGACAGTTCTTCTCCTTCAATGCCCAGCATCGGTACTTTTGACATGCCCGCTGCAAGAATCACCGCGTCATAATCACTCATCAGATCTGCAGCAGATACATCCTTGCCCACTTCCGTGTTTGTATGAATCTTCACACCCAAATCCGCGACCTGTTTGACTTCCCACAATGAAATATCCTTCGGCAGTCGGAATGGAACAATACCATGCGTATCTAGTCCACCTGCTTCAGCCTTGCTTTCAAAAATCGTCACGTCATACCCCAACAGTCCAAGTTCACGCGCTGATGACAATCCTGCCGGCCCACTGCCGACAATAGCGATTTTTTTTCCGTTTTTTTCTCCAGCTTTAAACAGTACCTTTTCGTTTTTAATAGACCAATCGGTGGCAAAACGCTGTAAGTCACCAATCATAATAGGCTTGGTAACATGATTCAGCACACAAGCTCCTTCACATAATTCCTCAGTCGGACAAACTCTGCTGCAACTGGCTCCCACTGGATTTGCCTCCATGATTGTTGTTGCCGAGCCTTTCAGATTCCCGGATGCAATTTTTTTGATAAAACTTGGGATATTTATCCCTGTGGGGCAGGCTTTGATACAAGGTGCATCGTAACAGTAAAGACATCTGTGGGCTTCGTCTAACGCTTCTTGTGCATTGAAACTAGGCCTGGACTCATCAAAATTTTTTGCCAGCGCTTCTGCTGACAGTAAATTTTGCAGTAAATTTTCCACTGAAAAGCCTCCTTACAGAACTTATGGACTTATTATTTAGCAAATCATATCTCATGTTTATTTTTACAAACCATGACTATCGATTCTGGTTGGATGTTGAAATCACCCCCTAAAAATCGAACATATTTGAACATAATTTATCTCATCTATTTTATGCAATGCTTAAAAAGTAAGCGTTTGCATTATTTACTCGCTATTATAATGATTTTGAATTAATTATATAATTGACATAGTGTAACATCATTACAATCATTATTAGGCACTTTGTAGCGATTTAAAATTTGCAAAGACATTATATTGGATGAAATTTTCCTGTCACGGCATCCACACGTCCGCAAATAAAAAACAGTAGCGATGATTGATCCTACAATCCCATACTGCAGCACTTTCAGACGTTTTTCCAAGTATTCAAACGGTGACAGCGCGCCCAGTATTTCCTACATTTTTCTCATATGTTTTCCTAGAACAGATAAATTGATAATCCCACCGGCGGCATCGCCAATCACATACATGATAACAAACCATCCCTGTTGAAAAGGCTAAAGGGGACCCTGAGAACATGAACACGCACATGGATGTGCTTTGCATAGTTAACGCAGAACGGCGGGACAATATGCGGTCACCAGGTAAATAAGAATCTGGTGATTTGGAAGCTTTTTTGGAAAAATTTAACCCGATGCAGGAGAGGATTAATCAATAAAGGATAAAAATGACAACATCCAACCTCACTTTTCATTCCTCTCCTTATCCTTTAATTTATCATCCCTATCCTTGATGAATACATGATAATACCCAGAGCCAACCAAAAAAAGGCCATGGAACGATATACTAAAAACTGTCCCCAGGGAATTAAACATCTACTTCTCCCCTTGCAAATATAAATAATCTAGTCTAGTTCAAATTTATGTATGTAAACAAGCAATATTACAAAAAAATGAGAATCTGCCCTGGCACTTCTTTCCGAAAGCTGTCACGCTATTAACAGTTACAATCTATTTCTTGACATTTTAATTTTCGAACAGTAAAGTATGAATTAATAGAAAATTGCATAGTAATCATTTTCTTATCCAGAGAGGTGGAGGGACTGGCCCTGCGAAGCCTCAGCAACAGACAAACATTTTGGCGTAAAAACGCATAAATGCAGTACTGTGCTAATTCCAGTAGTGAGAACTAGAAGATAAGAAGAGCGAGCAGCCTCATGCAGAACCCTCTTCTTTTTTCTGGAAGCGGGTTTTTCTTGTTCAGGGTTATACAAATTTATTTACAGTCAACACATGAAAGGAAGATGATCTAATGACAAACACAACCATTACTGTAAAGGCACCTTTTCGTGCAGACCAAGTAGGCAGTCTTTTGCGTCCGAAAAGCATTCATCGGGCAAATGAAGAATATAAAGCAGGCAAAATTTCTGCCGAAACATTACACGAGATACAAACGGAAGAAATCAGACGGGCAGTGGATAAGCAAATTGAAATTGGCCTTCAAGCTGTGACAGACGGAGAATTCCGGAGAAACTGGTGGCATTTTGACTTTCTGGAACAACTGGACGGTGTTGAGGGGTATGTTTCCAAAGAAGGCCGCCCATTCAAAGGGATCCAGACAGAAAAATATAACATCCGCAATACCGGTAAAATAACTTTTAAACCTGACCACCCTTTCATTAGAGATTTCAAGGAATTCAAGAAAATTGTCGGTGACCGTGCTGTCGCCAAACAGACTATTCCCAGTCCAAACCAGTTATTTCCTGCCGGTATTCGGAATAAAAACGTTTATCCGGATATAGAAGACTATGCCAAAGATATCATTCAAGCCTATCGGGATGCAATTCAGTCCTTTTATGATGCAGGCTGTCGATATCTGCAATTCGATGATGTCTATCTGGCCGGCCTATCCTCCTCTGAAATGCCATATAGCGATGGTGAATTTACAAGAGAAGAACTAATAGAGCTGGCATTAAGCGTCGTCAATCGAATTCTGGAGGATAAACCAGCAGATTTAGTCATTACTACCCACCTTTGCCGCGGTAACTACCGTTCAAAATGGGCTTTCGAAGGGGGTTATACGCCGATTGCTCCTTACATTTTCGCAAATGAGAAAGTGAACGGATTCTTCTTGGAATACGATGACGAGCGTTCGGGGGATTTCGAACCGCTTAGCTATATTCCAGAGGGGGGCCCATCCATCGTTTTAGGGGTTCTTACCTCCAAAAACGGAAATTTGGAGGACAAGGAAACGATCAAGTCGAGAATAAAAGAGGCTTCCAAATATGTGCCACTTGACCAGCTATGCCTGAGCACACAATGTGGTTTTGCATCCACCCATCACGGAAACGAACTGACCGAAGAAGATCAGTGGCATAAATTGCGTTTTGTTGTAGAAATTGCGAAAGAAGTGTGGGGATAGGACAGGCGGTTCATACCTAAAGGATCTGGGACAAAACCCAAAGTTTTATCCCAGATCCATCTAATGAATAACTTACTTCCACCTTTCGTAGACCTATTTCTACCTGTTCAGTGCATGTTATGGGCCCATCTCGCTCCTATCTTCAAATTTGCTGACCCGCCAGCTTGAAGTCCTTCTTGAAGTGCCTGCATTTCTTGGTTAAGGGAAGGATATATATGAATAGAAGGAAACTCGATTTGGCTTGGTGGCCGGGCAGATTTTGCTGCTTCTGCAAATTCTTTCAAAGCAGTTTCCAATTGTCTCAGCTGATCAGCCTCAAGGTGGTCTTCTATTGCTGGGTGCTTAGACCCAGCGATCACGAGATAGCCTATCCTTTGCGCTGCAACAACTGCTGGCCAGTATGTTTCAAGTGCTTTACGCTGTTGTTTTAATTCCCCAGTAGCATTATCATAAACAGACCTCACATTGACCAGTGCAGTTTCGACGTTGCGCCGCATTTTTTCAAATTTCTCTTTGTCTATTTCTTCCTTGAAACCCTCGGGAGACGTGAGCATGACAAGCAGCAGCTTTCCTTCTTTTTCAATCAACTGCCCAAGAACTGCCGGCAATCTAGTGGAGGAGGCATGCCGCCATAACAAAAGTCCCCCAATTACACCAATGATACAACCTGTTATCGTATCCAACAGACGTGTAGAGATTAGACTATCAGCGGTGACACCGCTCCTGCCACTTTCCGCCATGAGCAAAGCAAGCGGTGTGATAAAGGTCACCCCAAATCCATAATTACGTGTAATGGTGAATTGAATACAAAATTGTAGTGCCATGATAGCAAAAGCAATAATAAAAGGGGACGACTGTAGAGCAACAAGTCCCGCTCCGATAAATATTCCAACTGCTGTTCCAGCGGCCCGCTGAATGGACCTATGAAAAATCGTTACTGGGGTCGTCCCATTCAATACAGCTGCACAAGTTAAAGGTACCCAGTAAGGCCGTTCGGTCCCAAAAGCGGCCGCAATCAATGTTGCAGCCACAAGTGAAATTCCTATTCTGAAGGTTGTCGGAAGAACGAGAGAATCCCGGTTAAACGCCCCCATAAACGTGTCAAGAAACGTCTGTTTTCTTAACTGGATTCTCTGTTCTGATTCATATTTATCAGCTGCTGCAACACAAACTGCAGTGGAAAGTTCTCGAAAAACCCGTTTCCTGGCAGCCGTCTCTTTAGCAGGACGGGGTACATGGATAGATTGTGCTTTTTTGGGGTCAGAAATGGCATCAGCCAGATAACGGACTGTACTGGCCAGCTCATCGACCAACTTTCCACTTTCTTCGGCGGACAATTCCACACCTGCTAAAAATAGTGCATTCGCACGGTATGTCAATTGTTGCAGCCGGGCTGTTTTTCCAGTGCGCGGCAGGCGCCGTATTTCAGCCGCCTGCACAACCTCTTGCGCTGTTCTTAAAGCCACGGTTGCATTGCGTTCCTTATAATCTGCTTCAAAAGAACCGATCGCAGACAAAAATCCCGCAACTTCCTTATAGGCATTCTCTACAGCGGTATTTTCCGGTCCTCGTGGTTTTACGATACAACCTGACATCGATAAAACCCATGCCCAGCACCCTCCCAAGGCTACCAACCCTGAACTGCTCAGAGCACTGGATACTGGTATTGGCAGTCCAGTCCCCACCGCACAAACGAGCGTGAACAAAAAACCAGATGGTTTCGGTACCCGCCACGTTTCACAAAGAAAAAATGCCAATGTACTGACCCCAGCAATGGTAAAAGTCGTCAACCAAAGACTGCTCCCAGACAAAATACCAAGTCCCATGGATACGGATAACCCAATTAATATTAGAAATAAACGGACCGCACGCTGTGCATATGGTTCATTATTGGTATATGCTGCTGTCAGTCCCCCCATCGCCGCAAGCAGTCCAAGCGATAGATTTCCTGCTGCGGCTCCGACCATCAATGGAATTCCCATGCTTAATGCAGCTAAAGTCGCCTTTTTCCATGGATAGCCAGCGGAACGGAGCTGGAAAATTGCCCAAAATGAACGATGCTCCGACTCTGGTGGTTTAGGTACAGGAGGCGAATATGAATAATATCGTCTGTCTTCTTCCATATTTTCTTGTTGGTCTACTTTGTTTTGCTCGGTGCCGTGAGACTTTGAATTCATATATATCCTCCGCGAAACAAGATATTTCTTATATTTTCCTTTTTGAGACAGTCAGATTTCTTATACCACTTATCCTTATAATGTACACATATACGAAAAATACCAGGCATCAATTGAGAAATGCCTGGTGTTTTCTTAACCTGAAACAAAATAAAATGCTGTTAGCTGAACCCACTCCCAGCAAGGTTAGTTATTTGGCTCTTGTATGACTGCACAATATCGCCAGAAAGAATGAAAACCATATTATATGTAAAGAAAAGGAGATATCGATTGAAAACTGACTGGACTTGGGAAGGATCAATGAGATTGTGGATTACATACCAAAAAGAGGAATTTAGAGTGGCTTTTTTTAATGATAACCATTGCGCTTCTATGCCCGAAGACACTTTAACCTCCCTTTGGTTGATACATGCGCCCAATTGTTAGGGAGTCGCTGCATTTCTTCCTGCTATTTCCTGCCATCCTATATTAGGTAAAGTCTCAAGTTTGTTTTACACCTATTGCATCAGCAATCAATTGATAAGAATGTATGCGGTCTTCCAAAGAATGGGCAGTCGTTAAAATCATGATTTCATCTGCTTGATATTGTTTTTGCATGTCAAGAAGTGCTTTTTTTAAATGCATTGGGTCCCCAATGACCATATTCTGTTTCATTTTTTGCAGCTTTTCCTTATCCTGTTTATCCAATTGAAAATCTTTCGCTTGTTCAATGGATGGTATGTACTGGCCTCCACCCTTCTCTGTTTGCAAATGCCAAATGAGTGAACTCAAAGCGATCTCTTCCGCTCTTTCTGCTGTATCCGCACAAAACGCCGAAACAGTAAGCAATACTTGGTTTTTTTCTCCTTTAACATTTGACCGAAAGGCACTCCGATAAGCTTCCAAAATAGGAGCCCCATCTACATTACTCATAAACTGGCCAAATGCATAGGACATTCCTTTTTCTGCTGCCAGCACCGCACTCTTTTTACTCGTACCAAGCATCCATGGAATGGGTGAGACATCTGGAATAGGAGCTGCCTTTAAAGTGGCATGTGCATTGTTTAAAAAGTGAACCAGTTCATCTACCAACTGGGGGTAATCATACACGCTTTGCAAGAAATTATCGGATAATGCATTCGTTGCTTCGGCTGATCCGCCAGGCGCCCGGCCGATACCGATATCTATCCGATCTGGAAACAATGTCGCTAACATATTAAATATTTCCGCCACTTTATAAGGTTTATAATGCGGCAGCAACACCGCTCCGCTTCCGATACGGATTCGTTGTGTATGGGCACCAATATAACTAATCATCACTTCCGGTGCAGAGCAAGCGATTCCTGGTAAATCATGGTGTTCCGTCAGCCAGTAACGCGTATAACCAAACTGTTCCGCAGCTTGAGCCAATTTAAGCGACTGATTCAGCGCTTCATATGCAGTTTGACCAGCTGAGATTGGAGATTGATCCAATATGCTTAGTCTCACTTCAATTCACCTTTTCCTTCAATGGCATTTCCAACAATGTCACATGATAATCTCCGATATTTCCAGGATTATAAAGATTTGTTATCGAAGTAGAGTAGGTCTGAATTTTCCCCTGGAATGCCAGCTTTTTTTCCGGAACCGCCACATCAAAAACCTCTTCGTACAACAAGGTCGCGATATCGTGGTATGCTTCACTGGTTACTTTAAATGACACAGCGATTTTTTTAAAACCTTGGACCTCTTCTTCTTTATATTGCTCCACATAGATGACCTTATCATTCAAGAAAATTTTCCTTACCAATCAAATCGTCTCCCTTTATGAAAGGATAGCACTTGTAAAGAGAATGTGGCAAATGGGATGTTTCGTACCATGATGGGATAAAAGTCAGTTAACATACACCGTAAAAAAGTCACTTCCCATATAGAAAATCGGGAAGTGACAGCACCTAAACAAAATAAAAGCCAAGCCCCATAATGACGTAAGCTGCCAATAGGACTAACCCATCAAACCAATTGGAATCTCCATCATTCGTAAGCATAATCATCAATAGTACTGCTGTAACCATACTTATCAATTCAGGCCAAGTAAAAATAAGCGGCATTGATGCTGTGAACAACAGGGATAACAAAACAAGGAGCGGCAGCACGAACATTGCTACTTGAAGCGTCGAGCCTACTGCAATTTCCACTGCTACATCCATTTTATTTTTATATGCCATGATAACCGCTGAAGCATGTTCAGCCGCGTTTCCTACGATTGCAACAATGATAATCCCGATAAATAACTCAGACCAGCCAAATGTTTTTCCAACTACATCAAAGGTATCGACCAAGTGTTCAGAGACATAAGCAACAGCAACTGTAGCTGCTGTCAGTACAAGTAATGCTTTTCCCTTTCCCCACTCTGGTTCTTCATCTTGTTTGGTTAGATCCGCATGATGCTCGCTCTGATAAACTCCCCGATGTGTAACAAATTTGAATAGAAGTGCCGCCAAATACAATACGATCAAAGTAATCGAAATACCTATACTAAGAATCATCGTTTCCCGATCGTTCATGGTACGGGTAAACACTTCGGGTATGACGAAGGCCACAATCACTGCAAAAATCAGGAGTCCTGCATTATGCCGTGCTTCATTGATATCAAATGATTGGCGTTTGAATTTCAATCCGCCGACAAAAAAAGAAAGTCCTGCTACAAGAAGCAAATTCCCAAGCACCGAGCCAGTCAACGATGCGAGCACAATACTGACTAGTCCTGCTTTAAGTGCAAAAATAGAAATGATAAGTTCCACAGCGTTGCCAAAAGTTGCATTAAGCAACCCGCCAATTCTCGGTCCCATTACGATTGCCAAACTTTCAGTCGCTTTACCGATAAAGCTGGCCAAAGCAACAATTGTCAAACAGTATACAATGAACATGATGACAGCGGGCCAATGAAAGATGGATCCAATGATAGAAATTGGCACACCGATCAAAACAAGAACAGTAAATAATTTATCCATCATTTCCCTCACCTTCTTACCCAGTTAAAAATAGATTACCCATTTAGAGTACATTTTATTTTTCATATCCCTAAGTAATGAGGAACAAAAAAACACCCCTATGTGATATTGCCATTCCTGTTTCTGATGCAGCGGCTACCTTTCAAATAAATATGGATTGACAGTTAAAATGTAAAATAAGCAGTTAATTATGTTAAACTGGAGTCACAATAGACAAGCTTCACATGAGGGGTTCGGCTCACCTTTTAGTTAATCTGTACCTTCGCCAGGGATACGTCCCACGAAGGAGGTGTTGCCTATGGACGTTGAAAGTGCGCTGACAATCATGATTTCTTTCGGTACGCTGATTGCAATCATTATGTCGGCAATCAACGACAAAAAATAACCCCTCATGCTAACTTGGCTTAGGTTACCTGAGGGATTATATCTCTTGGTGCCGAACCCCTCTTGTTTGGGGTTGGTCTATTGGAGCCGTTCCATGTTACAGCATGGAGCGGTTTTTCTATTTTATGATGCTTCTATCTATACTATACCACAGATTCCGGCTGTGTACACCAGCGCTTGCATCATTTATAAACATTGTAGTTAATCTGATTCGTCAATGCAAGGATGAGTATGACCAGCCATATCTGGGACAATGCACCTTCTAAGACTTTAGACTGAGAACAGCTCCTTTTAAATGCCGATTTATTTTTAGAAAAATAAGAGTATAATGAAGTTGCAGTAAAAGAGTTACATATTATCAGTAGGGGGAACGATATGCTAAATCAATCACTCATTGAAGATGTATTGCATGCTGCATTAGAAACAGGCGGCGACTTTTCAGAAGTATTCGTGGAAGACCGACTTTCTAACCACATGACTTTGCAAAGCGGACGCCTGGAAAAAAACCTGTCAGGCCGCGACTTCGGGGTTGGCATCCGTGTTTTCCACGGCCTGAAAAGTGTGTATGCCTATACGAATGATTTTACCAAGGAAGGATTGCTCAAAGCGGCAAAAAAAGCCGCGCTGGCTATTCAGCAACAAAAGAATAGCGTAACGGCCATCTTGCCGCTAATGCGAAAAACGATTCAAACTGTTAATCCGATTGAACAAATGCCAAATCAAGTGGAAAAAATACGCAAGCTCGCTCTGTTGAAAAAAGCAAATGAAATCGCCAAAAATTATGATCCAGCCATTTCCCAGGTGATGGTTCGCCTGATGGATGAGGAACAGCATGTGCTGATTGCCAATTCGGAAGGGACTTTAGCAGAAGACAAACGGGTAAGAACGAGATTAGCGATTGTATCCGTTGCCTCGGATGGATCAGATATGCAAACGGGACACTATGGCCCTGGCGCGCATCAAGGCTTTGAATTTCTGGAAAATCTCGATCTGGAATTTTATGCAAAGGAAGCCTCCCGTATGGCTCTCAATATGCTGCACGCTGATCCGGCGCCCAGTGGAAAATTTCCGGTTATCATTGACAATGAATTTGGCGGCGTCATTTTCCATGAAGCTTGCGGACATGGACTGGAAGCAACAGCTGTCGCTAAGGATAGCTCTGTATTTGCTAATAAACTCGGTGAAAAAGTCGCTTCAGACCTTGTCACATATATTGATGATGGCACACTAAAGAATGAATGGGGGTCCATGAACATCGATGATGAAGGAGAACTTTCCCGCAAAAATGTTCTAATTGAGAATGGCATCCTGAAAGGATATTTGATCGACAAACTGAATGGAAAACGCATGGGCATGGCCACCACTGGATCCAGCAGACGCGAGTCCTATCAATTTGCACCGACCTCGCGCATGACCAACACGTACATTGCGCCAGGAAAGTCAACTCCTGAAGAGATCATTTCTAACACAGAACATGGTATTTATGCGAAATACATGGGCGGCGGCTCAGTGAATCCTGGAACAGGAGATTATAACTTTGCCATCAATGAGGCGTTTTTAGTCAAAAACGGTAAATTGGATAAACCACTTAGAGGAGCGACCTTGATTGGAAATGGTGCCAAAACCATTCAAAATATCGATATGGTTGGCAATAATCTCGGTCATGGTGCTGGAATGTGCGGCGCCTCCAGCGGGAGTTTGCCGGTTAACGTCGGTCAGCCAATGGTACGGGTCAGTGAAATAACTGTCGGCGGAAGGGAGGCATAATAATGGAGTTAACACAATTTCGCAATGCTTTATTTACGGAAGGTGAAAAAATGGGATTTTCCAATCTGGAACTTTCGTATGAAAAACAGGATAACTTTTCCTGTGAGGTTTTTAAAGGTGAAGTAGATGGCTATCAGTCTTCTTCCGTTCAGGGTGTATCCATTCGAGGGATGTATGATGGCAGGACAGGATATGCTTACACGGAAAAAATCACCGCTGATTCCATTGAATTCCTGCTGGAAAATGCCAAGGAAAATGCATCTCTCAGCGAAACTGAGCCTGAAACTTTATTTTCTGGAGCAGCTTCCTATGAAAAAGTGGAATTATATTCCCCGCTCTTGGATGAAGTAACGATAGCTGAAAAAATCGCCTTTATCAAAGAAGTAGAAAAAAAGGTTTACGACGCTGATACCCGGGTCATCCAAGCAGATTATGCAGCCATCCGGAATGAAACAACTGAAAAAGCATTATTTAACAGTAAAGGACTGGCATTGAATGAACACAATAACTTCTTGTCTGTGTTTGTTTCCGTGCTTGTCAAAGAGAACGGTGAAGTGAAATCAGCGTATCATTATGAGACAACCAAGGATTTCACCTCGCTGGATGCTGACCGAATCGCCAAAAAAGCTGTCGAGAAAGCGTTGAGCTATCTGGGAGCGAAAAGTTATCCGAACAAAACGTATCCAGTCATTCTAAAACACACTGCGGCTGCTTCACTTCTGGCAACGTTTGTCTCCTCGTTCTCAGCAGAAACGGTGCAGTATGAGCAATCCATGCTTAAAGGAAAGCTGGGTGAGCAAATTGCTTCTGAAATAATAGATTTGGAAGACAATCCTTTTCTGTCAGATGGTCTATGCAGTGCTACCTTCGACGCAGAAGGTGTTCCGACAAAAAAATGTTCCATTGTGAAGAACGGCAAACTACAAACCTTTTTTCATAACCAGAAGACTGCGGAGAAAGACGGGATAAAGTCGACTGGCCATGGTACCAAGCAAACCTATAAAGGTACGCTGGAGGTCAGCCCTTCCAATTTCTTTATCGTGCCGTCGAAGATTGCCTACGAACAGTTATATGGAGACATGGATGAAGGTGTCATCATCACCGGATTAGCCGGGTTGCATTCAGGGGCCAATCCGATATCAGGAGACTTTTCACTGGCTGCGGATGGTTTTTTTGTTAAGGATGGCAAAATAGCTGGACCCACCAATCAAATGACAGTTGCCGGCAACTTTTTCGATTTGCTAAAGGACGTAAAGGAAGTTGCATCTGATCTTGAATTCACACCGATGACTATAGCCGGATACATTGGATCCCCCTCCCTGAGGATTGGAAGCCTGGCAGTGACAGTTGATTAAGTATTTCGATGGATTGAATCACAAAGCAAGCGTGAATGAACAGAATTCCCCTGGCTCAGAGTCATCCCAAGCCAGGGGATTATTTTTATACCAATGTTTCCGCCCAAATAGTGTAAATTGGCAATTAAATTTTATAAATATCCTTTAAGGCACGTTGATTAGTTGGCTGTATCAAAAAATCAATCTCTGTTTCTGCCCCGCATACTTTTCAGGATTGCGCTTACGATGACAATCAAAACAATGGCTCCGATTAAAGCTGGAATAATATGAAAGCCCCCTATTACAGGCCCCCACTTACCTAACAAAACGGAGCCTAGCCATGCACCAATGAATCCGGCTATAATATTCCCTATCACTCCTCCAGGTATGTCCCTACCTACAATCAGGCTGGCTAACCAACCAAGAATTCCACCAATAATGATAGACCAAATGAATCCCATGTATAATACCTCCTTAATGTATCGAACTACCATTATTTTTCTTCTTTTTCCATAAAATTATTCATTTCATCATGTATTTCCTTTACTGCGTTGACTTGCAACCAAATCATCGTACGCCTGGAGGGCCAAATATAAAAAATATTTTTTGAGAATTCCTGCATGATTCATATTTATATGGTCAGTATATATTGTTACCGATTAATCGATTCCATTTCAGGATTGAGTCTCTTTCGTAATGGGTATACCTTAAGGTAATGAAAATACATAGAGAAGGTGAAATAATGAAAAGTGTAACTAGAGTGTTCTGGTATTCACTTGCAATTTGCACAGTTGTGGTGATATGGGGAGCACTCATGCCTAAACGACTGGCATTACTTACTGAAACGGTCACTTCGTTTATATCAAGCCGATTTGGATGGTACTATTTACTGATCGTATTCCTTATGCTGATCTTTTGTGTATACTTGATTTTTTCCAGGTTCGGAAAAATCAAGCTAGGAAAAGAAGATGATAAGCCTGAATTCAGCTTGCCTACATGGTTTGCCATGCTATTTAGTGCGGGAATGGGTATGGGGCTTGTTTTCTGGACCACGGCCGAACCAATTTCACATGCTTTTACCCAAACGCCTGGTGCCAAACCTGGATCGGATACCGCTATTAGCGAAGCAATGCGTTATTCCTTTTTCCATTGGGGAATCCATGCTTGGGCGGTGTACGGTGTTGTCGCCTTAGTGTTAGCATATTTTAAATTCTACAAAGATGCACCAGGCCTTATCAGTGCCACATTGATCCCCATATTTGGAAAGAAGAGCATGGCTGGCCTTCCAGGGAAACTAATTGATACATTGGCTGTTTTTGCCACAGTAATAGGTGTGGCTGCCACATTAGGCTTCGGCTCCGGTCAGATTACTGGGGGATTAGCCTTCTTATTCCATACCCCAGATACCTTTCCCGTACAGATTATTGTGCTATTGGTTGCCTCCGCGCTGTTTATTTGGTCAGCATGGTCAGGAATTGGACGCGGCATCAAATATCTGAGTAACATCAATATGGGACTCGCATTTGTACTTTTGATTATGCTATTTATTGCTGGTCCAACATTATATATATTGAATATGTTCACGGACACACTTGGTTCATATATATCTAACTTCTTTGATATGAGTCTTCGATTGGAGCCTCTCAATAGTGAGAATCGCTCCTGGATCAACAACTGGACATTATTCTACTGGGCCTGGTGGATATCTTGGTCCCCGTTTGTCGGAATTTTCATAGCAAGAATATCAAAGGGACGTACCGTAAAAGAATTCATGCTAGGCGTGTTATTCGTCCCGGCAATTGTTTGTTTTATTTTTTTCGCCGTATTCGGTGTATCAGCATTGAATCTTGAACAACAAGGTATCGCAAAAATATCTGATTTTTCTTTGGAGACATCCACATTCGGTGTCCTAGCGGAATATCCTTTAGGTACATTGATGTCTATTCTGACCATTTTTGTGGTAGCCATATTTTTTGTCACATCAGCAGATTCGGCAACATTCGTATTGGGTATGCTTAGCACAAACGGTTTGCTCAACCCGAAAAATTCGGTGAAAATCACATGGGGGCTTGTACAATCCGCGGTAGCAGCCATCATCGTTTATTTCGGAGGCGCCCAAGGTCTGCAGAATATGCTCATCATCGCTGCCTTACCTTTTTCGGTGGTTATTTTATTCATGATGGGTTCCTTCTATAAAAGCGCTTTATGGGAAATAAAGAAAAATAAACAATAGTATTGAAACAGCTGCCATGGGACAGGCCCATGGCTTTTTTGTTTATTGGCAGCTTAATTCTGCGGGAGCGCACACCGCATGGAAGATACCCGCTATCCAAAAAAGGAATAGAAAAGCTATCAAACTTGGGGATAGTACCGCATAGATGGTCAGCTTCCATCACAATAATCACATACGTGTTATAATGAACATACGAATTACTGAAAAATGGCACGAGGAGGGAAATAAAATGCCCGTACAAGAAGGTTACATAGAGGTAACTGGTGGTAGGGTATGGTATGAGCTGCATGAAAATGATTCTGGAAAAACCCCCGTAATCATTTTGCATGGTGGCCCAGGCTCATCCCACTATTCAATGCAGGGGCTGAAAACATTGGCAGCTGAACGTACTGTCATTTTTTACGATCAGCTTGGTTGCGGTAAATCCGCCCGTCCTGCTGATACATCTCTTTGGCATATCGATCGCTTCGTGCAAGAACTAGGCCAGGTAAAAGACGCAATCGGCCTGAAAGAATTCGATATCCTAGGGCACTCCTGGGGCACCACGCTTGCCGCTGCATACTATTTTGCATCACCAGCAGGCGTCAGGAAAATCATCTTTTCCAGTCCATGCTTAAGCGCTCCGATTTGGGCCAATGACCAGGAAAAAAATATTGCAAAACTGCCAATAGATGTCCGCATCGCATTGAAAACCGGAGAAAAATTCGGGACAACATCTACCCAGGAATATAAAAATGCAACCGAGGTATTCAACAAACACTTTGTTTGTCGTCTTGATCCAAAACCTGATTTTTTGAATAAAGGGAAGCAATATGCCAATCCAGAAGTCTACAATTTTATGTGGGGGCCCTCCGAATTTCATGTAAAGGGAAATTTAAAGGAAATAGATTTCACCTCTCGTCTTAAACGTATTGGTATCCCGACATTATTCACTTGTGGCAGATATGATGAGGCCACGCCAGAGTCGACTGAATTTTTTTCAAGCATTACACCCGGCAGCAAGTTTCATGTGTTCGAAGAAAGCGCACACATGGCTTATGTAGAGGAACCACAAGAATACTTGCGGATAATCAATGCATTCTTGCGTCAGTGATTGTATTTATTTAGTTAAGGAAAAGCCAGGGGGTCACTTCACAACGGCCCTCTGGCTTCATATTTTAGGCTTCTAGTAATAACTTAATTCCTCTTACATAGTTTAAAATAAAATAATAAACGCCAATCGCTACACCAACACCAATGATGATCCACGCTATTGTTCCATTGCCGGTGCTTACTCTGGTGTTAAGCACCAAGGCTCCCAAACAAAAAAATAAAGCAAGATAAGGAACCAAGTGTGTCCATAATGCTTTTCCAGCGTGGCTTCTCACATCCCCTGATGCCAGAATATACATAATGATTGGAAATAAAAATGGTGCAAATAACACACTGAAATAGCATAGGGACGACAAAATCTTATCTGCTTTCATACAACACACCTCCTGATGATATGTTAAGAATTGTCATGATTGTCATCCAGCTGCTTTCGGGCTTTTTTGGGAATATCCTCGTATTTGACTTCCTCATAGGTGATTACCTCATCTTTTTTATAATCAATCTGTAAATAGGCATCTTTTTTTAATGAATGGTTCGCTGTAAAGGTAAGATTTTTCCCTTTACCATCTTCATTGAAACCTGCAAGTTCATACTTATATCTGGTATTCCCCTGTTCCTTATATTTCTCCCCGCTATGATCGATTTCCACATAATATTTAGTCGCCCCAATTGTTTTGATTGACTCCGGGTTACAAGCAGCGAGCAGCAAACCCAGAATGAGAATCATGTATATGCCAAGCAATTGTTTCATCATGCACACAACCTTTCCTAATATAGATTGGGTATTTATTCAGTAACCGGAATTGGGTAAATCTTCTTTTCCAGATACTCATCAAGACAAACATGCTCTTTATTTGTTTGGCTCTTCTCTAACGATAACTCTATTATAGGGAAAAAACTTGGCAGCAAAAATCGATTTCTCTTACAGTTTCAGTAAAACAACTTACAGTTTTGTCATATTCCACTACATATTCCTTGTACACTCTTCCTCTGCTAGAAACATACTGTAAGCAATGCTATAATAGGCTTCGTATCAAATTAAAATTTCTATTTGGAGGCAATATGCTAACATTCAAAGAAAAACTGGCTATTATAGAAACCTTTCCTGAGTTGACACGACATGATATTTCTATGGGCCGTGTGAATTATCATTTTGAAGATAGTGTCCTGGATAAAAAAATCGTTGTATATCGGCTTCATCCAAACGGCAATGGATTTGTTTATGCAGAACAGCTAGATGGCACGTACCCTGTTGATGAAAAAGGAATGGTCAACATTCGTGAATTCACGAAAGAGGAGCTGCAAGAAGTCATAGCGTCGTCCATTTCATCGCTATCAAAGCAGGAAACTTTCATAGAGGTATGGAGGAATAGCGAAAACGAAGAACTATTGCTTAGGCATGACTTTGACTCTTGGAATGTGTATACCGGAGATATGCTTGAAGCAACGTTTGCCACATATGATGCAGCAAGGGATTATTTGGAGCAGGAAGGCTTCAAAAGGCCGCATAAAAATATCTGAGGGATCTCTGCTGGATCGCCAATAGACACAAAGCAGTGTGTCCTCTTTTCTGCACTATCCTTTTTGAACCCTGCCCTTTATAATAAAAACAAGAATGAATTAATAAGAGAAAAGGTGTTTTCAAGCATGAGTTTACTAACAGTAAAAAATTTGAGTCACGGATTCGGAGATCGGTCCATATTCGACAATGTGTCCTTCCGGCTGCTTCAAGGGGAACATATCGGCCTGATTGGTGCCAATGGTGAGGGCAAGTCGACTTTCATGAACATGATTACGAATAAACTGGAGCCAGATGCAGGAACAATAAATTGGGCAAAGAAAATACGAGTTGGCTATTTGGATCAGCATGCCGTTCTAAAACAAGGTATGACAATCCGTGATGTGCTGCGTACTGCTTTTCAATACCTGTATGATATGGAAACAGAAATGAATGGGCTCTTTGCCAAAATGGCAGAGGTGGATGCTGACGAGCTGGGATTGATCTTAGAGGAAACCGGACAAATGCAAGATATCCTCACGAACAATGACTTTTACATTATTGATGCCAAAGTAGAGGAAGTGGCCAACGGACTTGGTCTGGACGAGTTTGGATTGGAACGGGATGTAAATGATTTGAGCGGTGGCCAGCGAACTAAGGTATTGCTAGCCAAGCTTCTTCTTGAGAAACCGGATATACTGCTGCTGGACGAACCCACAAACTATTTGGATGTCGCCCATATCGAATGGCTGCGTAACTATTTGCAGGTTTACGAACATGCTTTCATTCTTATATCCCATGACATTCCATTTTTAAATAGTGTGGTCAATTTAATCTACCATATGGAAAACCAGCAAATCACGCGCTATCCAGGTGATTATGATGAATTCCTGCGTGTCCATGAAATGAAAAAACAGCAAATCGAAGCAGCTTATAAAAAACAGCAAAAAGAAATTGCCAATTTAAAAGACTTTGTTGCAAGAAACAAGGCAAATGCCGCAACAAGCAGGATGGCGATGTCCAGACAGAAGAAACTGGATAAAATGGATATCATCGAATTGGAAGCAGAAAAACCAAGGCCGCAATTTAGCTTTAAAGAGGCGCGCACCCCTGGCAGATATTTGTTTGAAACGACAGACTTGGTGATTGGCTATGATGAACCTCTCTCGAAACCCTTAAACTTGGTAATGGAACGCGGTCGGAAAATTGCCCTGTCCGGGGCAAACGGTATCGGGAAAACAACATTGCTAAAAAGCATACTTGGCGAAATCCCTGCTATAGGAGGTGTTGTTGAGCTTGGAGAACATCTGGAGATCGGCTATTTTGAACAAGAATTGAAAACAGACAGCAATAATACCTGTCTTGAAGAAATCTGGGGAGAATTTCCATACATGAATCAGTATGAAGTCCGCGCCGCACTAGCAAGATGCGGTCTGACCACCAAACATATAGAAAGCAAAGTAAAGGTATTAAGCGGTGGAGAGAAAGCAAAGGTCCGCCTTTGTAAGTTAATGAACAAGGAAACCAATTTACTTGTTCTGGATGAGCCTACCAACCACTTGGACCATGAAGCAAAGGAAAAATTGAGTCGCTCCCTTAAAGCTTATCAAGGAAGTGTCCTTCTTATATCCCATGAACCTGCCTTTTATAAAGACATCGTGACGGATATATGGAATGGTGAAAATTGGACAACAAAAATATTCTAATAACATCTTGATGCCCATTGAGTCATCCTGCATTACAGGATGGCTTTTTTTCCTCATAAAATTTACCTTGCATAGCAAGGCAGCGTCAGTTATACTTTTATATATCATGTAATGCAAGGTATTTTCTATAGGTATAACCCTTGCAAAGCAAGGCATTGAAAGAGGTGATCGGAATTTGTCTACAACACAGATGCTGAAGGGAATTCTTGATGGGTGCTTACTGGCAATTATCAAAAATAAAGCAGTATACGGTTACGAACTGGCAGAGAAACTGGAAAGTTACGGATTTCACTCCTTCAGTGAAGGTACCATTTATCCATTGTTAATGCGGATGCAAAAAGAAGAACTAGTCAGTTCCACACTAAAAAAATCGACAGCGGGACCCAGAAGGAAATATTATTCGCTTACCGCAAAGGGAGAAGCCGAATTGGTGATGTTCCTGAAACGTTGGGCTCATCTGCAAGCCAATGTAAACAGGGTCTTGGAGTATGAATCAGAAACAAAAGGAGATGAAGTGGTTGAATAATGGATGGCAGCTTTCTCATGAGAGCAAAACATTTTTAGAAAATTTACGAGTCTATCTATTTTCTAATGGAAAAAATCCAAAAGAAATCGAAGAAATTACAGAAGAATTGGAAATTCATCTATTAGAAGCAGAAAAAGATGGGAAATCGATTGAAAAAATCATTGGAAAATCTCCAAAAGAATATATGGAGATGCTTTCCAATGAAATGGTCATCGACTATCGTACATGGATGAAATACATTTGTCTGATCATTTTCGGGTCCTTTTCTTTCACTATTTTTCCTGATTTATTAAATGGAAACCTTTCCTACTCTATCTTGGAGATCTTTGGTCACATTCTCATTGGCATTATATTTATCGCTGCAGTACTTACAGGATTCAAATTGACCGCCACAACGCCTCAATCCGTAAAAAAACAAACAATCACACTTACTCTAGTTATGCTGCTGCCAATCGCCCTGTTCATTGGCTTGATTTACCTGAACAGAGTCATCGATACGCCAGTCATTCAGTTTGGAGCCGCTGGAAGCATTATAATCGGAGTAATTACCGCCTTGCTCATTATCGGCATGTCCTTCTGGGCAAAAACATGGACCCTCCTCATCATCATATCCTTGTTAACACTGCCGGATTATTTCTTGCAACTGACACATTTACAGCAGGGGCAACAGTTACTAATCAGTACACTTATTACCTTTGGCGGAGTTGTAATCTATCTTTGGTTATCAGCTAAACTGGAGAAAAATAAATCGCATCGCTAGCAGCAGAAATGTATCGGATGAAAAAAAGAGGGGGAGACAAAACCCCAGGAAATGTAAAATGTTGAGCGGTACCATCTTGACATGGAACCGCCCAACTTTTTTTATCTAGCTTCGTAATTTCGTTGATTTGCACGCCAGGCGCCCCGACAAGGGGTGTGCAAGCGTTGGCCGCAAAGGCCGTATGCAGCTTGCCTTCCCTCATGACTTTCTAAGAAAATCACTTCCTGCGGGGGCTTCAGACTCGTGCTGGGACTGCGATTACGCTTCCCATCGAAAACCATTGTTTCCGCAGGACAAGGAACGCTTCGGCAGCATTCACATCGCACGCAGAAAAAGCGAATTTCTTTTTCAAGGAGTCAGCCGCCTTTCGCTCCAATCAACTAGATGTGAAATGGCACTTTATAGCTGTTTTTGGATAGTTCTGTCCCACCCTCTCTCCGTTTTTCGTTATTTGGTCAACGAAATGAACTCTTCTGCATCCTTTGCCATCAAACGGATGCCAGCAGTCCAAAAATCTTGCTTGGTAATATCGGCATCCAGATGTTTTTGGGCAAGGTCTTCTACCTTCATGCTGCCTGTGTCTCGCAGCAATGCAATGTATTTATCTTCAAATTCCTCTGGATTTTTAAGATATTCTGCGTAAATACCCAAGCTGAATAAATATCCGAATGTATATGGAAAATTGTAAAACGGAACACTGTCGATAAAGAAATGCAATTTACTGCACCAGAAATGTGGATGATAACTGCTTAAACTGTCACCATATGCTTCTTTCTGCGCTTCGACCATCAATTCATTCAATCTTTTTTCCGAAACAATACCTTTTGCGCGTTCCGTATAAAAAGCATTTTCAAAAAGGAAGCGGGAATGGATGTTCAAAAACATCGCGGTTGCATTTTCTAACTTGGTATTCAACAGTGCAATTTTTTCTCCCTTGGAAGCTGCATTAGCCACCGTCGCATTGGAAATGATCGTTTCTGCAAATGTACTTGCCGTTTCAGCTACATTCATTGCGTATTCTTGGTTCAACTCAGGCAAATCATTCAACACATGACTATGGAAGGCATGCCCCAATTCATGTGCCAATGTGCTCGTGTCACTCGGTGAACCAGTGAAAGTCATGAAAATGCGGGATTCCTTGAATTCCGGAAGGCCTGTGCAATAACCGCCTGGACGTTTGTTAGACCGGTTTTCAGCTTCTACCCAGCGGTTCTCCAACGCATGCTTAGCAAAGCCCGATAACTTTGGTCCAAAAGATGCAAAGTGATCAATAACGAAATCACATGCTTCATCATATGTAAATTCCGTCGGCTTCACGTCCTCCAGTGCTACAGGTGCATCTACATCCTGCCAGCCGAGTTTTTCCATCCCCAACAGCTTGGCTTTTTGATTCAAAAAGTCCAGGAATGGCTGTTTATTAGCGGCAACAGCGCTCCACATCGCATGCAATGTCTCTTCAGACATCCTGTTGTATTCCAGTGGCTCTTCCAAATGACCATTTCGCTTGTGTGCTTTTTGTAACGTTAGCCGATAGCCGTCCAAATGATTTATCGTATCAGCGAAAACTGGGGCATATTTGTTCCATGCTGCTTCCCAATTTCCAAAAATTTGTTTGCGCACTTCAGGATCCGGATCTGCATACATCCGGTTCATTGCCTGGCCTACTGACAGTTCAGTTGTTTTACCTTCTTTATCAGTGAACGGTATAGTCATGATGGAAACTACTGTATCATACAGATTGCTCCATGCTGCCAATCCGTCTTTATTCAGTTCAGCGATCAATTTTTCTTCTTCCTCTGACAAAAGGCGTTTCCCCTGATCGCGAATTTCGTTTAGTGCAAAGGAAATTACCTGTAGTTCCTCACTTGCAAGCAACTTTTCCCAATCGGCATCTGAAATAGCCACCAGCTTTTTCGTGAATGTGTTAGAAAGCTTTTGCATATCACTGTACAAGTCCATAACCTGGCCCATAACCACATTTGCGTGCTCATCGTCCATATATGCATCATGCCACATCTGTATGAAAGTCGCTGATTGTCCCAATCCCTTGCCGATTGTTTCCTGTTTCCGCAAAAT
Organism: Tigheibacillus halophilus; assembly: GCF_042683165.1. NCBI lineage: Bacteria > Bacillati > Bacillota > Bacilli > Caryophanales > Bacillaceae > Tigheibacillus > Tigheibacillus halophilus. Next base: position 7,447 of record NZ_JBHUIZ010000003.1, on the reverse strand, counting down.
ATCCTGTAAATTCTCAGCGGATGCTTTATTTTCTAAATCTGTATTTTTCAGTACTTGCTTATAATTCTTGATTTCCTCTTTAACCATTTCCAGTTTGGACTGTAATTCTTCCGATTTCGTACCACTAGGAAAAATGCTGTCCAAATCCCAAGTATCGTTATATTTCATTCTTGCAACTCCCCCTCTTTTCTTTTTATTGTAACCGTTTTATATGGATTTGAAAAATCGTAAGCTTTCCTCCATTTATGGATGAAGCGTATTCTATACTTAGTCCGCTGTCTGCTTTATGTTTCCGTACAGACAGCGGCTTACATCAGTCTGCCTTTGCTAATTCATAAATAGTCTGAGCGTAAATTGCGGTTGCTTTCAATAGATCTTCGACAGGAGCGTATTCATCTTTCTGATGCATTACATCTTCGCTTCCAGGGAAGAGTGCGCCAAATGCAACAGCATGGTCCAATGCACGGGCATACGTCCCACCGCCGATTGCCAGCAGCTCAGCCTTTTCTCCGGTTTGTTCTTCATAGACTTTTTGCAGCGTTTGAATGAGCGGATCATCCTTTTTCACAAAAGTCGGGGTGGAATCCGAGAAATTTTCCAGCAGCAATTGTTTAGCAGCTAAAACCTCTTTTATTTTTTCCTCCCCTCTGTTCTTATCGAATGTTACCGGATAACGCATATTCATCCCGATGCGGCCGCCTTTCTCACTGCTATAGCTCATCACCCCAACATTGATGGTCAAATCACCAGATTCGTCTTTATAGGCAATGTCAAATACTTCGCCGCGTGTTTGCTGATAAAATTGCGCAATGATATCTACAAATTGCTTTCCAGCCACATCCAGATCAACGTCTTTTAGGAATTGTGCCATTAAAACACCAGCATTTTTCCCATCATTCGGTTCGGCACCGTGCGCACTCACACCAGCTAATGTCAATATCAGTTCCCCATCCGCAATGGAAGCATCGCCCTCCATATTTGAATGATGCAGAAATCCTTGATAACCTTGAATCAAGTTACCCGTGTTAGCAGCTTTTATACGTACCTTGGCAAAATCCGGTACCATATTGTATCGTCGGCCCGATTGAAATGATAACAATTCCACATCAGCTGTTCCTTCTGCAGTAGCCGGCTCCAGCACCATGTCGAAATCACATATCCCTTTTTCTGCATAGATAATCGGAAAGTCAGCATCCGGGACAAACCCCGTATCCGGCATTTCCTCATTGGCAAAATAGTGTTCTACACAACGCCAGTCACTTTCTTCATCTGTACCGATGATCAGACGAATTCTTTTAGCAAGCGGGACCCCAAGTTCTTTCACAATTTTCATGCCGTAATAAGCAGCGATTGTTGGTCCTTTATCATCACTCGAACCACGTGCGTAAATTTTACCATCCTTGATGGTCGCACTGTAGGGATCAACGCTCCATCCATCCCCTTCTGGAACGACATCGACATGTCCTAAAATCCCAAGTAATTCTTTCCCTTCCCCCATTTCAAGATGTCCGGCCAAATTTCCGACATTCTTGGATTCAAAGCCGTCTTTCTCACCAAGATCAAGCATATATTGCAAAGCGTCTTTCACACCTTGTCCAAGCGGGGCATCTGCTGTCGCATGTTCTTCATCCAAGACACTCTTGATTTGTAAAAGACCTTGTAAATCCTTGATGAAAGCATCTTTTCTTTTTGATACTTCTTCCATCCAGTTGATCTTGCCCATAATATCCACTCCTTCTTGCGGTTGCTATGTAACCATTATACCGATTAATAATTGATGCTGCGAATGCCAACCTTCAGATAGGTTATGTATACAACAGAACCCCCGGTAAACCCCATTTACCGGGGGTTCTGATTTAATTGGAAAACGATATCCATTTTCTTCTTACTTTCACCAAAAAGGCGACGAAAAAGAGGAAGAAAAAACAATCAAATTCCGTTCTCCTATCAGCTAGTGGTCCGCTCACTAGTTAAAGACTCGGGAATCATTGTAAAGCCCTCTATCACCGTATCTTCTTCCACCTCGATCAATATACAGCGTTTGCCGCCATAATTGACTTGTTTAACATACCTTAAATCTTCCGGGCTGACGGAAATCTTCGCTACCTTCGTGTCAATTTTGATAGATTTAGAATTGTATTTTGGCATAATATTGTTTGCCTTCAATTCATATTTTCCATCATCTGTAACTTTATGGAAAGCCGCTTCTACCTTTTCAGGGTTTACTTCTTCCAAACCACTCATCTTTAAAACACGTTCCACTTCTTTGTGACCCAGTTTTGGCGGCTCTTCTTCGTCCTCGTTTTCTTCAATAACCCGGTTGATCTCCTCATATACATTGGCAAGCGTGGATGTATTTAGCTGGTTACCAGTTACATCTTTGACAACTTCTTCAAAAACGAATTTATCCTCTTCCGCTGTAATCACATCTTGTGCATTCAAAACATTTTCAATGAACTCGAAATCCAGCTCTTTCTCTTTCCCTGCTGAATACAAAATATGATTGACATCTGCTGCGTTATCTGTGAAACAAGGAAATAAAAAACCTTTTAATGGTGCATTGAGGTTGATAATCGGATCAACGACAATATTATATTTGAACTCCTTCTCCACATAGTCGAAAAGCAATTCTTTTTTGGGATCCTGCGTTTTATTGATACTGCAAAGAATAAATGAATGGGAATAAACGGCATCCCGCTCGCTCTCCTCCGCCTCATCATTACGCGGTTTCATTGGCTTCAGATACTCGCCGCGAATAAAAGTCACCACGATATCCATTTCGTATTCTTTTTCCTGCAGCATTTTTTCTACAATAAGAAGCATTTGCTCGTTCCATTCCTGCGTATCGCTGCTCAGCAGACCTTGGTGAAGAATAAGCTGGCTGCTGCGTTCTATGTCACGCTGAAATTTCAATTCAAACAACCTTTGATCCACCTGTCCAGTAAGTACCTTTTTGAAGTTATTCATGAATAGCTCTTGCTGCTCCTGTTCCAACATCTCAAATGGTTGGTTTTGCGCATGATAAATCTCACTTGATTCCTTTAGAATATACACATTAAAAATATCAGTGATTTTCAATAAATCATTATCTGGTTTGAATTGTTTGCGAATATTTGCTATGTCTTTTTTATTCATAAGTGTCCCATCCTTAGTCGGTGTTAGTCTGGAAAGCTAGGGCTAAATTTTGAAAGGTAAATCTTGCACTCTATTGATTGTCCTGCCACCCGTTTATCCTTTTATTTTATCATACAGTGAAACTTATATCTCAAAGAGATGAAGTGTTTTTTTCTTTAAATTCCTTTCCCCTTTTCATTAAAATGGTCTCTGTAACCACAGCAACAATGGCGCCAAATACCAGTCCATTACTTAGTATCGATGCAAGCGTTGGTGGCATGTCAGAAAATGCGTCTGAAGGAATAAACATGGTACCAATACCAGCAAATAGCGATATACCGGCAACGTGAAATAGAATACGCTTATTTTCTGCAGCCTCAAATTCCTGCAGGGCCAAGCCGATGATACTGGCAAAAATCGGAAATATTGCTGCATAACCGACAGCCTTGGGTATGGCCGCAACAAACGCAGTAAAGGGCGGAAACAGACTGATAAAAATAATGATAAAGGATCCAATGATAAAGGGCAGCTTACTGGTTATTTTGGTCGTAGCAATAAACCCTGCCGAACCGGATACAGGGACAGCGCCAATTGCCGAGAAAAAACCAGCCAACAATTGATTCACTCCGGAAACAATGCCGGTTTGTTTCCATCTGTTTGTTTCACAGGCGACCTCATGGCGTTTTAACACCTGCTGGACCACCCTGACGGTAGCAAGCATATTGGCAAGCAACAACAAAGTGATAAAGATAACCATAATGATTATACTAGGCTCTAATCGCGGCAAACCAAATGCGAAGATTTTTGGCAGGTTAATGAATGTATCGACTTTGGTAACCTGTTGGGATAAGCCAAATATGTAAAATAACACCCATCCAAAAGAAATACTAAATAACACGGTATAATGACCGATTTTCGGGATTTTCCTAAACCCATAAGATGTGATAATAATGATGAATGATAGCAAAAGCACGTTGGTATGTATCATATCATCCGGCCCTTCGAGTCCAAACATCCCTTGAACAAATGAACCGCTTAACTGAATGACCATGAGTATCAGATATATACCTGTAACAGCAGGGGTAAACAGTTTTGCTATTTTTTCAACCAAACCAAATACGCTTAAGAGAATAAAGATAACTCCACTTAACAAAAAGGCATATTGCAAGACCCGCAATGTTTCGATATGGGAACCAAACAAAATGGCACCTAATCCCGCGTAAAGGGAAAAGACACCCCACCACAGACCAGCCGGACCTTCCTGAATAGGTAGATGGTGTCCCAAAAATGTCTGTAAAAGTCCTGCTAATCCCAGTACAAATAACGACCGTTGGACAAATTCAATCGTATCAAACGAATGAAGTCCATAGTCGGAAGCAATAGCAACAGGGATTACCACGCTGCTCATCAATATAAATAATGCCCATTGCAGGGAAGAAAAGATAAGCTTCAATCTGTGCCACTCCTTATACCTCATATGTATGATCATCACTGTATCCATCATACGGCTAAATAAGAGAAGGAATCAAATAGAGAGTACTATGACGATCAAAGCAATGGCAAATATTAATATGGGAGCCAATGAATAATTTTTAAATGGAGAATCAGCTAGCTCCAGCAATTCTGAATTTGCAATAAAAGTAACAAAAAAGACCTTCAGCAGAAACGATGAAAGCCTTGTCGTAAGGGGGTAACCTCATTATTAGTACCGGTGGTCGGGGTCGAACCGACACGTCCTCAACGGACACGGGATTTTGAGTCCCGCGCGTCTGCCAATTCCGCCACACCGGCAAGGTGAAAGAAATGTTTTTAAAACCAGTAATTATTATCCTACTATCTCCTATCTACGTCAAGTCATAAATATAAATAATTCTTGTTACATAGGAGGAGCTCAGATATCGGTCACACACTGGACAACAGATGATGTATGTATAATCTTCCTTTCCTTCATACAAATAACAAAAGCACAGGCCTTACGTCAGCCAGTGCTTTGTTAAACAGCTTCTTTTTGCAATTCATCATATATCTGACATGCTTTTCTTTTAGCATGCTTCAGATTTTTCGCCTGTACAGTTATCAATTTATTATTGATTATAAAATTCCACTGACGTATCAATGTTTCACCTTCTTTCTTAATCTCTTCTTATATTTCCTTTTATCTGGAAGAGTAAACCCATAGCCAAAAAACTTGAAAGAACACCAATTTCTTCTCCATTCTTCCCGGCCCTTTAGACGGCCACACGTAGTGTATTTTGAAAGCAATACTTCCCATTGCATCCCTCTTTTACCTGACCTGCCTCTGCGATAAGCTGTAGCGGGGTAAAAATATTGCTGCTAATATGAATACCTTCAAGAGTGCTACGATCCATTATTTATATAAACAAAAATAGACAAGCAATTAACCTGTCTGACGATGGTATATAGAAAGACCATTAATTTCCATCTACAATAAAAGCACTGGCTTTCAAACAGCCAGTACTTTTATTAGACAGCTTCTTTTTGTAAATCATTATATATTTGCTGAGCTTTTTTCTGGGCACCTTTTAAATTTTTAGCATGCACAGTGATTAATTTATTGTTAATAATAAAGTTCCATTGACGGATCATATATTTCACCTACTTTCCGCTTCAAATTAGTATTACCCCTAACCAAGAAAATAAAAACAATACGTAACAAGCGCATTGATTATCTTGAAAGGTATAAGAAAATGACATGGGATGCTAATCTACGATAGTTGGTTTAAAGTTGAGAGGGAGGAAAAACTAAGGGAATTACCAGGGCAACATACGTCTACTTATCCATATTATTCAATAACAAAAAAGACAGGCTATGTCCTGTCTAAATGTTTTAGAATAAGTAGATACCGGTGGTCGGGGTCGAACCGACACGTCCTTAACGGACACGGGATTTTGAGTCCCGCGCGTCTGCCAATTCCGCCACACCGGCAAATAATTTTCTTGGAGGCGGCAACCGGATTCGAACCGGTGATTAAGGTTTTGCAGACCTCTGCCTTACCACTTGGCTATGCCGCCAGCCGCCATTTTGAGATTGGAGCGGAAGACGGGATTCGAACCCGCGACCCCCACCTTGGCAAGGTGGTGTTCTACCACTGAACTACTTCCGCGAAATGGCTGGGCTACCAGGATTCGAACCTGGGAATGACGGGACCAAAACCCGTTGCCTTACCGCTTGGCTATAGCCCAATAATGGGGCGACCGGTGGGAATCGAACCCACGAATGCCGGAGCCACAATCCGGTGCGTTAACCCCTTCGCCACGGCCGCCATAAAACTGACAGGGGTAGTAGGAATCGAACCCACATCAAAGGTTTTGGAGACCTTCGTTTTACCATTAAACTATACCCCTATTTAAAGAACATTTAATGGTGGAGGGGGGCAGATTCGAACTGCCGAACCCTGAGGGAGCGGATTTACAGTCCGCCGCGTTTAGCCACTTCGCTACCCCTCCATGAGAGAATTCCTTAAATGGTGGCTCGGGACGGAATCGAACCGCCGACACAAGGATTTTCAGTCCTTTGCTCTACCGACTGAGCTACCGAGCCAGGAAATATGCAAATGATTGATGGCGGTCCGGACGGGACTCGAACCCGCGACCTCCTGCGTGACAGGCAGGCATTCTAACCAACTGAACTACCGGACCATTTTATAAATCTATTACATATATGTATACTATTGATTTTTTGGTTGCGGGGGCAGGATTTGAACCTACGACCTTCGGGTTATGAGCCCGACGAGCTACCAGACTGCTCCACCCCGCGATAATATTAAAATAAAATTGTTTATGGTGGAGGATGCAGGGCTCGAACCTGCGACCCCCTGCTTGTAAGGCAGGTGCTCTCCCAGCTGAGCTAATCCTCCAGCACTGAGTAGTTAATATTTTAAATAGAAATTGGTGACCCGTACGGGATTCGAACCCGTGTTACCGCCGTGAAAGGGCGGTGTCTTAACCGCTTGACCAACGGGCCATTCTGAATATGAATGGCGGAGAGCGAGGGATTCGAACCCTCGAGACCGCTGTCGCAGCCTACACGATTTCCAATCGTGCTCCTTCGACCACTCGGACAGCTCTCCATGGCTCCACAGGTAGGATTCGAACCTACGACCGATCGGTTAACAGCCGATTGCTCTACCACTGAGCTACTGTGGAATGGAATGAATATTTAGTTTCAACCAAGTGATCTTTTAACGCAACAATATATATTATAATCGTTTTTGATAAAAAATCAAGTGTAAATTTAAACTTTGTACCCTGAAAACTAAATAAGAGATAACCGACATGCAAACTATAGTTAAGTCCTCGATCCATTAGTATC
>NZ_JBHUIZ010000002.1:0-59449 GCF_042683165.1 Tigheibacillus halophilus | reverse complement strand
GCTCGACTTGCATGTATTAGGCACGCCGCCAGCGTTCGTCCTGAGCCAAGATCAAACTCTCCAAAAAAGTGTTGTTTCTTAGCTGCTTGCTTATTGAAAAAACAGGGTTGTTTTTTCATCTTCCATTCGATGACTTGCATCGAATTTGCTTGACATACTGGTCGTTTTGTTCAGTTTTCAAAGAACGAAAATTAGTTCACCGCTTTTTAAAGCGACTTTATAAACATATCACATAACAAACTTTTTTTCAACGGTATCTTTTCACCTGATAAAGATTGCCATGTTTCAAATAAGTTTGATAATATTATAACATCTTAAAGCTGCAAAATCAATAGTAATTAGTCGAAAATACAAATTTACTCAACGAGCAGCAGAAATAATAATACTCTCCTTGTAATAAATTGTCAACTGTTTTTTTACCCGGACGTCCTAACTTTCATTCAGATTTCCCAGCCTCGAAACTCTTTACTCTAATTCCCTTTATCACAACATCTTAAACCATTTCTAAGTTTATCTGTATAACCAGCTGATTTAGATGCAGAATAAAAATAATGATCGAAGAGTGAGGGATAAAAATGTCTAAGCGTATATCCAATAAATTAGTAATTGCAGCAATAATTACATGTTTCTTTTTTCACTTATTTAATACAAGTGCTTCAGCTGCCACATCCAATGAAAATTTACTTATCCAAACGTTTCATGAAGATGTTACCGGGAGCGGTGCTAAAGATACTATTAGCTTAAAAGGGACTCCTCTCAGTAAAGATACAGACTACTACCAGAATATTACATTAAATATAACCACATCTGAGGGGAAAGAATTAAGTTTTCCGCTAGGTGGAGGCTATCATCCTGAATTATCGTTTGTTGATTTGAACCACGATCAAATCAATGACATCTTCTTTACGGATTCAGGCAGCAGCTTTAACGAAAAATATCCTTACAAAGCATTTTCTTTAAAAAATGGGCAATTGAAAGAACTGCCAAAGCCAGCATCACCTTTTGTAAAAGGGGATTTTTCCAATAAATTTAAAATCAATCTGCAATTGGATCCTTCAGATACTCCAATGACAATCGATCTTACTGAAAAAGCGCAGCAGTATATTCAAATCGGTGTATACGATCAATCGGGCCAATTGTTGAAAAACCCGGCCAGTATATCTGTTGGCACTATTTCCAAAATCGAACCGGTATTTTTGGGAAAGCAGCAAGGATATGCTCTTAGAAGCTACCTCCCTATAGGTGGTATATCAAAGGATGATTATCTGGGGTCGATTGAAACACTTTGGTATTTTAAAAATGATCAATGGCAAAATTTGCAAACACAATGGCAGCCAAAATAACGATTTGTCCTATTAGAGCCATGCTTATTTAAGCTTAACCATATATATTAAAAGAAGACTTTCATCTCAAGAGACGAAAGTCTTCTTTATTAATTTGCTACAATATTAACAAGTTTGCCTGGCACTACGATCACTTTCCTGATCGTCTTTCCTTCAATCCACTCTTGAATTTTCTCATCGTTCATTGCCAATTGTTCCAATGCTTCTTTCGATATACCCCTGCTTACACTTACTTTCGAACGCACTTTTCCCATTACCTGCAAAACAATTTCAACCTCATCGTCTACTAATTTAGATTCATCATAGGCAGGCCATGCTGTATAAGCAATCGTTTCTTCATGTCCAAGCCGCTGCCAAAGCTCTTCAGCGATATGTGGCGTAATCGGTGACAGCATTTTGATGAATCCTTCTATATATTCTTTAGGAATTCGATCAGTTTTATAGCATTCATTAATAAATACCATCATTTGTGAAATAGCTGTATTGAAATGCAGTTGAGAATAATCTTCCGTAACTTTTTTGACGGTTTCATGATATACCTTTTCCAAATTAACATTCGATTTGTCGATAACTTTTTCTGTTACCTCGCCACTTTCGGAAATGAGGAGACGCCAAATTCTGTCAAGAAAACGCCTCGACCCATCAAGTCCATTGGTGGACCAGGCAATCGCTGCATCAAGAGGTCCCATAAACATTTCATACAAGCGGAGAGAATCAGCTCCGTGCGAATGGACGATATCATCTGGATTGACAACATTCCCCTTCGATTTGCTCATCTTTTCATTTCCTTCACCCAGGATCATTCCTTGATTGTACAGCTTAGCGAAAGGTTCTTTTGTTGGAACTACTCCAATATCATATAAAAATTTATGCCAAAAACGCGCATACAATAAATGCAAAACAGCATGCTCCACTCCGCCGATATAAATATCTACTGGAAGCCATTTCTGCAACGCCTCCGGGTCAGCAAGCCGTTCTGAGTTATGTGGATCAATGAAGCGCAGAAAATACCAGCTGCTGCCTGCCCATTGCGGCATCGTATTTGTTTCACGTCTGCCTTTCATCCCTGTATCCGGATCTGTAACATGGATCCAGTCGCTGTTCGCCAATGGTGATTCCCCTGTGCCAGAGGGTTTGATATGTTCCATTTCAGGAAGTTCCAACGGTAATTCTTCTTCAGGAACAGTCGTCATGCTACCGTCTTCCCAATGAATAATTGGAATCGGTTCACCCCAGTATCGCTGGCGGGAAAACAGCCAATCGCGCAAACGATAGGTCACTTTTCTAGCACCAATTCCTTGTTCTTCCAACCAGGTAATCATTTTCTTTATTGCCTCATCTTTTTGAAGACCATTAAGGAATTCCGAATTGACGTGTTTGCCATCTCCGGTGTATGCTTCCTTCGAAACGTCCCCGCCTGCCACAACTTCCACAATAGGCAGTTTGAATTTCTCTGCAAATTCGTAGTCACGCTCATCATGAGCTGGTACAGCCATAATAGCTCCCGAACCATAGGACATCAATACATAGTCCGCTATCCAGATTGGCATTTTTTTGTTGTTTACTGGGTTAATCGCATATGCACCAGTGAAAACCCCTGTTTTATCTTTCGAAAGGTCTGTGCGTTCCAAATCAGATTTGGTTTCGATTTTGTGAAGATATGCCTCCACTTCTTTTCGCTGCGCCTCACTGACAATCTTTTTAACAAGCGAATGTTCGGGAGCCAGTACTGCATATGTCGCTCCAAACAATGTATCAGGCCTGGTAGTGAATACAGTGAACGTTTCACTTGTATCTGCAATAGAGAAAGTGACTTCTGCCCCTTCGGATTTACCAATCCAGTTTCGCTGCATATCCTTGATGCTTTCTGGCCAGTCCAGTTCCTCCAAGTCTTCCAGCAGCCGATCTGCATAATCGGTGATTTTCAGCATCCATTGCCGCATTGGCTTACGTACTACCGGATGACCGCCGCGTTCGCTCTTGCCATCAATAACTTCTTCATTCGCCAGAACGGTTCCAAGAGCTGGGCACCAGTTGACCGGCACTTCCGCCATATAAGCCAGCCCTTTTTCATATAATTTTGTAAAAATCCACTGTGTCCATTTATAATAGGCCGGATCAATTGTACTGACCTCTCTGTCCCAATCATAAGAAAATCCAAGTTCCTGCATTTGACGCTTAAAAGTTGCGATATTTTTCTGCGTGAATGCTGCAGGACTATTACCGGTGTCAATTGCGTATTGTTCTGCTGGCAATCCAAAAGCATCCCACCCCATTGGATGAAGTACTTCATACCCCTGCATACGTTTCATGCGCGAAAGTATATCTGTTGCAGTGTATCCTTCGGGATGTCCTACATGAAGCCCAGCCCCGGAAGGATAAGGAAACATATCCAGCGCATAAAACTTCGCTTTTTCAGAATTAATGTCAGCATGGAACGTTTTATTATCTTGCCAGTATTCCTGCCATTTCTTTTCAATTTCCTGATGATTAAAACTCATAGCTTTTCCTCCTGATATTTCAAACTAAAAAAGCCCCCCATCCCTTGTTAAGGGACGAGAAGCTGTAATTCCCGCGGTACCACCCGAATTAACACGATCGCCGTGTTCACTTGAAATCCTTAACGCGGATCACGTCAGAAACTAATATAGTGATATGTCCCAAAGAATTTCACCAAACTCTTATGAACCTTCTCTATAATTCATCTCTGCAACTCGAAGGCGAGTTCATAAATCAGCGTTAGCAGTTCTCACCAGCCACTGCCTCTCTTTTAAGCCGCGTAATTTATTACTGTTCCTTCTCATGGTCTTTACATCATTTTAATAGCATTGTAATGAAAGCGATCTGCTTTGTCAAGTTTATGCTGTTTCTAATGTAGTCGTTCCATCCAATCAAGCAGAGTCGTTTGTTTTTTTTCACGTAGTTTGTCAATTGTTTCATGAGCAAAAATAGTGTTGTTCTTCACAAGTATCACTTCATCCAACATCGGCTCTACTTCTGCTACCTCATGTGTACTTAATAAGAGTGTCTGCTTTTCCAGGTCAACAAAACGGATAATGCTTTTCATAATCGCTTTACGTACCATAGGGTCAAGTCCTGAAAATGGTTCGTCCAACAAAATAAGCGGCGCATTACGTGATAATGTCATAGCGATTTTTAAACGATTTAAGTTCCCCTTCGATAGATATTTTATTTTCTCTCCACTGTTGATCTCCATGAACTTTAATATGTAAGTTGCTTTTTCTGCATCGAAGTCAGCAAATTGTGTTTTCAAATAATGCAACAGCTCACCCACGCGAAAGTAAGGAAAATAATAGTCCCCATCCATTGCAAATGCTATATTTTCGCTGCTCATACGATTCACAGGCTTCGAAAAGAGCCTGATATCCCCACTGCTCTGTTTCAGGAGACCCGCCAACATTTTCATTAATGTCGTTTTACCAGCACCGTTTTCTCCAACCAATCCGATAATCTTTCCTTTCTTTATGATTAAATTACAATCATACAATACTTGTTTGGTGATAAACCGCTTTGATACTTTCTCCATTTCCATCATTCTCGCTCCCACCTTTCTTCCTCTACACTTTGTATAATTTCAGTTCTGTCAAAACCCATTTCAGTCATCTGTCTGAAAAAATCGGCCACATATCGCTTTCGCATTTCCTCTCGAAGCTGTATAAGCCGCTCTTCATTACTGGTTACAAATGTTCCTTGCCCGCGTCGCATCTCTGCAATACCGTTCGATTCCAGTTCCCGATACACCCGTTGGATCGTATTTACATTCACACCTGCCTCCAAGGCATACTCTCGTACAGCGGGCAGCTTATCAGCTGGGCTACGTTTTCCCCTAACAATTTCTGCACAGATTCGATCCATAATCTGCAAATAAATCGGTTGAGTGTCATTAAAATCAAACCCATCCATCTACACGCCCACCTTCCTGTCCAGCAGCCAGCATGATATCCAGAAATAAATAATAACAAGTACGCCATAACAAATGTAGGCTCCAAAATAGAAAGTGCCTGACACGTGCAATTCAGAGACGAAATCAGCTGCTTCTTTTGCCGCTCCAGTTCGAATGGAGTATTCACCCCAATGTGTTATTACTTGATAAAAAAATGAATCTCTAATTAAATTCATGATTGCATTTCCCAAGATAAGTAATCCAATAATCATCCCAATGGCAATATTTCCCAATTGGGCTCTCCATAACCGATACACAGTCCATAAAAACAATATAATTCCAGTTGGATATAGTGAAACCACCCATGCGGACAATGAAAACTCGGTTATGTTCCTCATAAAGGAGATCGAATCAAAAGGATCCCCCAAGCGAAGTATAGATAGAAGCATCATGTAAGAAGAAGTGATCAACACGTACACCACACTAAGCAGCAGCCCCATTCCTATCTTAACAAGCAGCAACCTGCGAGCCGGAACAGGCTGATGTAAAAATCCATCTAATTGATTTGCTTCTGAATTCAAACTGTATAATACATAAAATGGAGGTATTGTAAAACCCAATATGACTGCTGCCGAAATTATATCCAACCTAGGAGTTGTTGAAGCAAGGACACCAGAGGCTAATCCTATTAGTCCTGCTGTAAAGATAAATCCACGCATCAGCTTCCATTCTTTAAAAAATAATCCGTTCCATCGCCTCACTACACCCCCACCTTTCTATCCAGCAACCAGCAAGACATCACATACAAAGTCATCACCAAAACTCCATGGAATAAAACGACACCAATATTAAAATTGCCATAGACATCTAACCCGTTTAACACCCCTTTAAATTTATCTGCTGAAAAAGAAGTTTCTCCCCAGTGAGTCAGTTTCACATACCAATTAGTATCCCATATATAAATAAAGCTGGTAGAACCAAGTATTGTTAATGCAACCACTATTAAAAATGCCAATTTTCCTACCATACCTTTAAGCCAATGATATGTATTCCATGCAAAGAGCAATACCACAGTTGGGAAGAGGGAGATTACAAGCATGCTTAAAACGCAATACATAAGGTATAGCACCATGGTGTCTGCTCCATGTGAAATATCTATTTTTTGCAGCATCAGCCTTATTAAAATAATTGTGATAAGCACCAGTTGAAATATAGCTGTAAAAGATAACCCCGTCAAAATTTTCACCAGAAATATCTTGTTTGCTCGGTTAGGCTGATGCAAAAACAGATGGATTTGATTCGTTTCTGTATTCAAGCTATATATGACATAAAATGGTGTAATGACCAACCCGAAATCCATCAAACCCTCAGCTGTGACACCATCTAAAAATAGTAACATTAGCATAGCTAAAATAAAAATAGTTATCAAAATTCCCTTCATCATCTTCCATTCCTTCATAAATAATCCCAACCAATAATCACTCATATTCTCACATCCGTCATAGTGTAATAGTTACATATTACACTATAGGAAAATAAACCGTCAACATCATTTAATTTTTCTATGTTACACTTACAGCAAAATGATCGTAATAGGAGTGAACCAAATATGGTGCAATCAGTCTTGCAATTTTCACATGCCTTGCTTGCGGAATCTGTAAAACAGGGAGAGTCCGTCATTGATGCAACGTGCGGAAATGGACATGATACCCTTTTCCTTAGTAATTTGGTTGGAGAAAATGGGACGGTCTATGCTTTTGATATTCAGAAACAAGCCATTGAATCAACAGAACAGCTTTTGCAGGCCAACCAACGCAAAAATACACAGCTCATCATGGATGATCATGTCAATATTTCTAAGCATATCTCCAGTGCAGAGATCGCAGGAGCCATATTTAACCTTGGTTACCTGCCAAAGGGAGATAAGAAACTTATTACCAAACAAGAGACTACAATCCCTGCTATAGAAAATATTTTGAAGCAGTTGAAACATAGCGGATATGTCGTCCTTGTCGTTTATCATGGGCACCCTGGCGGTAAAGAAGAAATGATTGCTTTGCTTGATTTTTCAAGACAGCTGGACCAAAAACGGTACCACGTCTTGAAATATGATTTCATTAATCAAAAAAACAACCCGCCATTTGTACTTGCCATTCAAAAGATATAGCAATATACAAAAAACGGACTGTTCAATTTTATTTTTGTTTCAAATGATAATAGGTCCTTGTATTCCAATGAAAAAAGCGCGAAGCTATTCCGTTTTTAACCAAGAGATTCTTTTTTAAACCCGTTTGGTCTGGTATCATTCTTGCTTTTGGATCTCCCAAATAAAGTCCTACCAGACCTTTCCTCACCAACAAGTGAAATTCTGTGTCCGGCAGCTTTCCTAGATATCTGTCAGCCATATCTGCGAAAAATTGCAGCCGTTCATTCATCTCTGATGAATTTTTATAAAAGCTGCAGAAATTTAAGTCGCCTTCCATATCATCCTCCTGCTGGTCAATATAGTAATCCAGCAAAATATGCAAACCTTGCATATACGGAAAGTAGCTTCGGACAATGTCAGTTGCGAACGCAGCTGTCACATAATAGCCTAAGCTATAGCTGACAACACAAAAAATTCCCAGCGTTGAGCCGGCTGCAGCAGAAAACTCTTGCCATTGCAGATATTTTGCAATATCTTCATGTTGCTCGTACCACTGTTTTAATCGAGGAACCCTTTCAACAACCCGCACATGCTTATGCACCTGTAAATCTGCATACAAACCCTCCAGCCATAGCAGCTGATGCTGAAACTGACTGTATTCGGGAATATGCGTTAATATAGCTTGGCACGTTTTCACAAGCTCCGCCAGATATCCACCATCTTCATGCTCCTTGCGTTTTTCATAATAATTCTTCACAGGATTTTCAGGACTCAAAGCATCCCGCATCGCCTCATGCAGTAATTGAAAATCTTGCGCATCCAAAGAAGTGCTTCGATCACATAAGTTATCCAGATAATCACTGATTGTTTGATAAGCTACAATGAATTGAATAGCTTCTTTATACCTTTCTCCCGCGATCAATGCATACACTGCGCCTCCCTGACAATGAAATCTTTTCGTTTCCAGGCTGGCAAGTGCCTGATTTCGCAGTTCCCCGTCTGGAATTTCCAATGCTCTATTCTTCCAATATGCAAGCTGCTTTGACACTTCAGGAAAAATCCGCACATATGTTTTGACCATTAGGGTCACTGCATTTCCTGGTACTTTTTTCATCGATATCTCACTCCATTACTTTACATGCCTATTTCCGAATGATTTTTGTTATACTTAGAATCATTGTATTGTTTTCTCATTATATGATATATAATATTGTCGCCAAAATTCAAGGAGGTAAACCATATGTACGAAGCATATAAAGGAAAAACACCGCAAATTCATGACTCGGTTTTTATAGCTGGAAACGCCACTATAGTTGGTGATGTAACCATTGATGAACACTCGACAGTGTGGTTTCAAACGGTTATCCGCGGAGATGTGGCACCTACGTTTATTGGCAAAAGAGTTAGTGTCCAGGATTTGACGATGATTCATCAAAGCCCAGACAATCCTGTCATCATCGAAGACGATGTCACCATCGGCCACCAAGTTACACTGCATTCAGCCATTGTCCGAAAAAAAGCGTTAATCGGCATGGGAACGCTTGTATTGGATGGAGCCGAAATAGGAGAAAATGCCTTTTTAGGTGCAGGAAGTCTTGTTCCTCCCGGTAAAAAAATCCCGCCTCACACATTGGCATTCGGCAGACCAGCCAAAGTCGTGCGTAAACTGACAGAAGAGGATTATAAAGATATGGAAAGAATCCGTAAATCCTATATAGAAAAAGGTACCTATTATAAGAATGAGACAAACTTAGGCAGATGAAATGAATCGAAAAGGTATCATCATCATAAGCTCAAGCCCAAAAATGAAGTACATCGTATATTGTTATTCCAAGGCGCAGGGAAGTATTTCATTCCCGAGGTCATCAAGTGAAATTTTCGAATACCACCTCTGTTGTTTCGACTAGTTATCGGCCATTTTAACCAAAAATGGCCGATGAAACCATCACATTGATGTCATTGATTGCTTGCCTCGGCTTGCCTCCTATGTTTGATGTGACATTTTCTTGACAAGATTTGCAACAGATTTTGTTGAAAGCACCATCTTCTCTTTACTTTTTCGCGATAATTGCCGATATTATATATATATTAAACTCTCAATTTGGAGTGCATGCGATAATGGAACAATATATATTTCTTTTTTCCATGGTGCTGGCATTATTGTTCATATTCGGCAGCAAGCAAATGACTTCTAAATGGATTAAGAAATCCTTCATCATTTATGGTTTAGTATTTTTCATTGCTGCTGTTTTCTCGGGTATTTCATTCTTCAAGGAAAATAAAACAGAAATTTACAATGCTATGGCAACCACTTTTCCTGCCGCAAGAAACAAAACTGAAACTCCGAAAAACGAATTGATTTCACAGCATCAGATCAAAGCAACCGTAAAATTGGAAGCTCCAATGATTCAACAACTTCCCGAGCTGCCAAGAGGTTGTGAAGTCACCAGTCTTTCGATGCTGCTCGCCTATCATGATATTTCTGTAGATAAAATGAAGCTTGCCGAAGAAATCACCAAAAATCCTGCTGTCTACAAAGAAACAAAAAAAGGTGTGCGATTCGGAGACCCTAATACAGGTTTTGTCGGTGACATGTACAGCTTCTCTGAACCTGGCTATGGCGTTTACCATCGCCCTGTCGCAGAACTTGCCCGAAAATACGCTGGTGATCAGGTTAACGATATGACAGGAAAGGATTTCACATCAATCATCGAAGTTCTGAACGATCACCAGCCAGTATGGGTGATTATCAACGCTACATATCAAAAGCTGCCAAAAAATCAATTCACCACTTGGCATACAACATCCGGGAAAGTCAGTATCACAATGAGGGAACATTCAGTGCTTATTACCGGTTATGATGATCAATTCATCTATTTTAATGATCCACTGAACAAACAAGAAAAAGCACCGATTAAAGACTTCATCGCTGCTTGGGAACAAATGGGAAAACAGGCGATAGCATTATAATGCTATCGCCTGTTTTGGTTTGCCGCTGTTCTCAAATCATATAGTCTGATAGACTGATGGAATATCGTTTTCCAATTGACTTAACTCTTTGGCATCAAATTTTTTTTCAACAAAAATTTGATGCCAAAGCATGAACATCAGTACCGTCCATATCTTTCTGCTGTAGTCACCTTTGCCCTGGCAATGTGCTTCAAGCAAATCAAGCACATAATCTTTATGAAGCAAATGATCGGTATCACTTTCATGAATCAGCTGCTTGGCCCAGCCATTCAATTCACGTTTGAGCCAGTGGCGTATCGGGACCGGGAAGCCGAGCTTTTTCCGATCAAGTATATGGTCCGGTATGATTCCTCTCGATGCTTCACGCAAGATGCTTTTAGTTGTCCCATTGGCAATCTTCAAATCCACAGGGATTTCACTCGCTACGCGAAACACTTCTTTATCCAAAAATGGTACCCGTAATTCAAGTGAATTGGCCATTGTGGTACGATCGGCTTTCAACAGGATATCTCCTCGCATCCATGTATGAATATCGACGTATTGCATCTGATTGACCAACGGATATCCGGCAACATGATCAAACAGGTGGCCTGTAATTTGTTGGTAATCGACGCCTTCTTTATATGTTTTAAGCAAACGTTTTTTCTCGTCGTTTTCGAACATTTTTGCATTGCCGATGTAACGTTCACGCAAAGGAGTCGTTCCGCGCTGCAGAAAACTTTTCCCTCTGACTCCTTCCGGCAGCACCTCAGCCACTTTGGCAAGCAGGTTTTTCGCAGGAGACGGAATAGAGTCAAATACTTTCAGTGATTCCGGCTCGCGGTAGATATTATACCCGCCGAATAACTCATCCGATCCTTCTCCTGAAAGTACCACAGTTACATGCTTGCGAGCTTCTCTCGCAACAAAATAAAGTGGTACGCAAGCGGGATCTGCTAATGGATCATCCATATGCCACATGATTTTCGGCAATTTTTCCACATATTCTTCTGGCGAGATAACATAAGAGATGTTTTCTACATCAAGCTTATCTGCGGTTTCTTTAGCAACATCAATCTCGGAAAAACCTTCACGGGCAAATCCAACCGAAAAAGTTTTTATGTTCGGATTAAATTTTTTTGCCATTGCAACGATCAGCGTCGAATCGATGCCCCCGGACAAAAATGAACCCACTGGTACATCACTGCGCATATGCACATTGACACTATCATACATTACATCTTGAATTCGTTTTATCCATCCTTTTTTATCCATCAGCACTGGACGGAATTCTGCATGGAAAAAGCGATGGAACGTAATCGATTCACCTGATTTTTTAACAAAATAATGCCCTGGTTCAACCTTTTTAATACCGCTTGTCATAGACATTGGCTCTGGAACGAACTGGAAACTTAAATACTGCTGCAGGGCGTCCAAATTCACATTTTCTTCTTCAAGCATCATTGCTATGCTCTTTTTCTCAGATGCGAAATAAGTGCCATCAGCAGCCTCATGGAAAAACATTGGCTTGATTCCAAAAGGATCACGTGCGCCATAAAGTGTCTCGTTTTCTTTATCCCACACTAAAATAGAAAACATCCCACGCAAATATTGAAATGCATGCTGCTTATGTTTCGCAAACAATGCAGCAATGACTTCTGTATCCGAATCAGTCGCAAACGTATATCCTTCCTTCAGCAACTCTTCTCTCAATTCGATGTAATTGTAAATTTCACCATTAAAAATGAGCCATATTTTTTCATCGTCGTAGCTAAGGGGTTGTTTCCCACTGTCCAAATCGATAATGCTCAAACGGCGGAATCCGAACGATACGAACTCATCATAATAATATCCTTCATCATCCGGTCCTCTATGTGTAATGATATTGTTTTGATTTTCAAATTGCGTAATTTGCTCTTTAGTCGGCCTGGTTGGTTTGTTACGAATCATTCCGATAAATCCGCACATATTCTTTTTCCTCTTTCCTGCACTGTATTTATACTCTAAGAGGATGCTCAAAAAACACTTTGAAATGGCCCTCCCCATACTCCAACAGCTCGGTATTTTTGTTCTGGTTGTAAAGGAAGCTTCGTCAGCAATCCCGTGACGCAAGGGCAACCGACATCAGCAATACTATACAAGCCTTCACTCGATAAAGATCAGCTTGAACACCGTTGGTCATTTCCATTTTTTGAACACACACTTTAGAAAGTATATCATAAAACAATTATCTTTTCGATAGCTCTTTGGTTCAATTAATCACAATTATTTTCCGCCATTTCACGCAAGACCATTCAAGAGCTGACAATTTCCTTTTCCCTATTTTTTAACAATATGGCGGGAAACATGCATCAATTAAACAAAGAAAAAAAGATCATTCCCATCTTCTCTAAGCGAAATGGAAATAACCTTTTTTAAACGGATGATAGTGAACCTATCCGCTCGTAACGATGAGCCTGGCCGTTTTACTGTGAAACTTTTTCAGTAACAGCCTTCAGTTCTGAGATTTTATCTGTTTTTTCCCAAGGGAATAACACGTCAGTTCTCCCGAAATGCCCGTATGCAGCCGTCTTTCTAAAAATAGGCTGTTTAAGCTGTAACATCTGAATAATGCCCGCCGGGCGCAAGTCAAAAATGTCCCTCACAGCGGATACTAATGCTTCTTCACTTACTTTTCCAGTTTCAAAAGTATTGATTGCGATGGAAACCGGCTCAGCAACACCGATCG
This sequence comes from Tigheibacillus halophilus, assembly GCF_042683165.1. Lineage (NCBI taxonomy): Bacteria > Bacillati > Bacillota > Bacilli > Caryophanales > Bacillaceae > Tigheibacillus > Tigheibacillus halophilus. The sequence continues at coordinate 46,379 of NZ_JBHUIZ010000002.1, read as the reverse complement.
CATATGCCAGTTGAACTTCGCAGGATTTTGCAAGTCCGGCGGATACGATGTTTTTCGCTACATAACGTGCAGCATAGGCGGCTGAACGGTCAACTTTCGTAGCATCTTTACCACTGAAAGCGCCGCCCCCATGCCGTGCATAACCGCCATACGTGTCCACGATGATCTTACGTCCCGTCAGACCTGCATCCCCCTGCGGTCCACCTATGACGAATCGGCCGGTAGGATTAATGAAATATTTGGTATCTTCATCCAATAATTCAACAGGAACTATTGGATTGATCACCTTTTCTTTCAAGTCTCTTTCAATCTGTTCCGTTTCGATGTCAGGATGGTGTTGTGTCGAAATAACGATAGTATCGATACGCATTGGTTTATCATTTTCATCATATTCAACGGTTACTTGTGTTTTTCCATCTGGGCGCAAATAATCCAACACATGTTCTTTACGTACATCAGAGAGCTTTTTGGCAAGCTTATGCGCCAAAGAAATCGGTAAAGGCATCAGTTCTGGCGTTTCATCGCAGGCAAAGCCGAACATAAGCCCCTGATCACCTGCACCGATTGCAGCTATTTCTTCTTCAGTTTGTTTTCCCTGGCGTGCTTCGTACGCTGTATCTACACCACTGGCAATATCCGGAGACTGTTCATCGATTGCAGTCAATACCGCACAAGTTTCCGCATCAAAACCATATTTGGCTCTCGTATAACCGATTTCTTTGATTGTTTGTCTGACAATTGCTGGTATATCGACATACGTACTCGTAGTGATTTCTCCAGAAACAAGTACAAGACCAGTAGTTACTGTAGTTTCACATGCCACTCTTGCATTAGGATCTTTACTGATAATTTCATCTAAAATAGCATCTGAAATCTGGTCACATATTTTATCAGGATGCCCTTCGGTAACCGATTCAGATGTAAACAAACGACGATTTTTAGCCATAAGGCTAAATCCTCCCTTTAATATATGGTACGGAACTCCCCTTAGTATCAAGAGATTTAAATTACTTTTTTCATGTTTTCAATAAAAGCTTCATTCACTCTTTTGTATGTGCAGGCAGCTTTTTTATAGAAGATTCATGACGTGCTTTAAGGCAAATAAAAAACCCTTCCTGCCATGCCAGAGGAAAGGAAAAGCCTTTCGCTCTTATTGTTCAAGGAGTTAGCCCTTGCAACAGGTTAGCACCAATTCACGTAGGTGATGGTTGCCGGGTTTCATCGGGACTGTCCCTCCACCAGCTCTGAATAAGAGTATCCGCTCGGTACTAATGTTAACGAAATGAGCAAGAGCTGTCAACTTTTTACGACTTCTACATATATAGATAAAAAAATAATTTATTAGTATGGATTATTAATTTCAATGTGTTATACTAATATGCAGAAACATTACATTTGCCATAAACAGGAAAGAGAGCATATTTCTTATTCTATCGTTTGCGGACTTGTAATACCATTTTAACCTAATCTGTTGCAACAGCAACACATTCTGTGTCTGATCCTGATTATTACTTATCGAATGAATTTCTACACTACTAAAAAGGCAGGTTATCTGAATGATGAACATGATGGAAAGAACGTCTTTAGTGAACAAACTGTGCAATCATCCAAATTTGCATGAAAATTTGAGCACAGCCCGACTTGTTGAAAAAATCACTTCTACGAATGAGGGGGTTCTGACCTCCACCGGCGCAATAAGGGCCACTACCGGCAAATACACTGGACGCTCACCAAAAGACAAGTTCATCATCCGAGATGAATTGACCAGTAATCTGGTTGACTGGGGGCTTGTAAACCAGTCACTTGACGAATCAGTATTTGTAAAATTACTTCATAAAGTTGTTGCACATTTAGAAGGAAAAAGTGAGCTCTTTCGTTTCAAGGGCTTTGCAGGAGCCGACCCTGACTATCGCTTGCCCATCCAGGTAATCAATGAATTTGCCTGGCACAACCTATTTGCCAAACAGCTTTTCATTAGGCCTGATGAAAAGGAACTAATAGATCACGAGGCGGAGTTCACCGTGATTTCCGCACCGACCTTCAAAGCAAATCCGGAAGTGGATGGGACTAATTCGGAAGCATTTGTCTGTGTATCATTCAAACATCGCATTATATTGATCGGCGGAACAGAATATGCCGGGGAAATCAAAAAATCCATTTTTTCTGTCATGAATTTTCTTCTGCCGCAAAATGACATCCTAACAATGCATTGCTCCGCCAATGTCGGCCAGGAAGGTGATGTCGCTTTGTTCTTCGGGTTATCAGGCACAGGTAAAACAACGCTGTCTGCTGACCCATACCGAAAACTCATCGGTGATGATGAACATGCTTGGAGTCCACACGGTGTATTCAATATTGAAGGCGGATGTTATGCAAAATGTATCAATCTGTCTGCTGAAAAGGAACCGCAAATTTATAATGCTATCCGCTTTGGCACTGTTCTGGAAAATGTGGTACTCGATGAGGATACGCGCGTACCAGATTATAGCGATACATCTTTGACTGAAAATACAAGAGCAGCTTATCAATTAGATAATATGGACAATATTGTTGAACCAAGCGTTGCCGGACATCCAAATACAATCATATTCTTAACTGCAGATGCATCCGGTACTCTGCCGCCCATTTCCAAATTGAGCAAGGAACAGGCAATGTATCATTTCCTAAGTGGCTACACTAGTAAACTAGCCGGCACTGAACGCGGTGTAACGAAACCTGAAAGTACTTTTTCTGCGTGCTTCGGTTCTCCGTTTTTGCCGCTCCCGCCCGCAACTTACGCAAAGATGCTTGGGGAGAAAATCGACCAGCATCAAGCAAATGTGTTTCTCGTCAATACTGGTTGGACCGGTGGCTCATTCGGTGAGGGTAAACGCATGAAGCTTTCTTATACACGAGCAATGGTTCATGCTGCCTTGGAGGGTGAATTGAATAAAACCGAAACCATAAAAGATGACATTTTCGGATTAGCTGTGCCGCTTCACGTGCCCGGTGTTCCAGATGAAGTATTGGTTCCGCGTGAAGCTTGGAAAGATACAGACCGATATGATGCTGCAGCAAAAGAACTGGCAAACAAGTTCCATAAGAATTTCAAAAAATTCACACATGTCAACCGTGAAATCATGATGGCTGGCCCTGTTTATCAAGGGTGAACTCATAACAGTCGTGGATTTCAGTCCACCCAAATTCTGATAGCAGCTTTAACAGTTTCATTTATTGTTACCTCATCCCAAGAGGATTTATTATATATTTCCAGATTCATGAACCTGGAAAGGAAATAAGGACATTCGTCCGTAAATGAGCCGGCGCCATAAAATATGGGCCGGTTTTTTTGTTATGTCCAAACATAGTCTCTATCATCTTCACTGCAACATTCAGAACTGAAGCGGCGGCTCTTATTGCTTTTCCAAAAGTGGTGCTTGACTGCTTTATAGGCGTTCACACATTTTCTCACCCTGCATACACTGTGCTGACAAAATAATTTATCCATGAAAAGAGGGATACATTTGAAATTCAGCAAATATATAGCTGGTCTCTTCTGTATATTGCTTGTAGCTCTTGCGGCTTGCGGTAACGGAAACGCCAAGGATACCATCGCAAAGGTGAAGCTGGGGGAAGTTACGCGCTCGATCTTTTACGCCCCGCAATATGTCGCATTGGAAAAGGGATTTTTTAAAGAAGAGGGCCTCGATGTCAATTTGCAGACGACATGGGGCGGTGATAAAACGATGACTGCCCTGCTTTCAAATGGTATTGATATTGCACTAGTCGGATCGGAGACATCTATTTATGTCTATTCGCAAGGTTCCAAGGACTACGCCGTAAACTTCGCACAATTGACCCAAACGGATGGTACCTTCCTAGTTTCCAAAGATGAGCAGCCTGATTTCAAATGGCAGGATGTACGGGATTCAAACTTTTTGGGGCAGCGAAAAGGCGGTATGCCACAAATGGTTGGCGAATATGTCTTGAAACAGCATGATATTGATCCACACCAGGACCTTCATCTATCGCAAAATATAGAATTCGCTAATATTCCCGGCGCGTTTGGTACAGGCGACTATCAATACGTACAGTTATTCGAGCCGACAGCCAGTGTTTTTGAAAAAGAAGGAAAAGGCCATGTTGTCGCTTCCTTTGGAGAAGAATCCGGTACAGTTCCTTACACCGTTTTCATGGCAAAACAAAGCTATATGAAGAAAGATAAAACTTCTGTAGAGAAATTCACCAAAGCGATCTTCAGAGCACAGCAGTGGGTCGATAAACACTCCGCTGAAGAAATAGCGAATGTCATTCAGCCTTACTTTGATGATACAGAATTGGATATTCTGACGTCTTCCGTGGAGCGCTATAAAGCCCAGGGATCCTATGCGACAGATCCCCTTCTTGAAAAAGAAGGATGGGAAAATCTGAAAAACATCATGGACGAAGCTGGTGAATTGCCAGGTGATGCACCATATGAAAAACTTGTCGACACCAATATTGCTAAAGACGTTATGAATAAGTAAATGGAGGGGCGATCATTTGTCATTCTTAACATTAGAGAACGTATCACATCATTATTTTACAAAAAAAAGCCTGACAAAAGCGCTTGACGATATTTCTTTTTCCTTGAATGAGGGGGAATTCCTTTCCCTGGTCGGTCCGAGCGGCTGTGGGAAATCGACGATCTTATCCATCATTTCAGGGATTATGGCACAAACGCAAGGGAAGGTGCTTTTAAACGGTAAACCCGTCAATGAATTCAACGACGCCATCGGGTACATGCTGCAGCAGGATTATCTTTTCCCGTGGAAAACAATTATTGACAATATACTTTTAGGTCCGAAAATACAAAATGATATTACCCCGGACATACGGCAAAAAGCATCCGAATTCCTTGCAGAGGTTGGTCTCGTAAATGTAGAAGAAGCCTATCCAGAATCGTTGTCCGGCGGAATGCGACAACGGGCTGCACTAGTAAGAACGCTCGTTTCCGATCCAAAAGTCCTGCTGCTTGATGAACCTTTCTCAGCACTGGACTATCAAACAAAACTGAATCTGGAAGATCTTGTTCACAAACTCCTTCGTCAATACCATAAAACAGCGGTCCTTGTGACACATGATATTGGTGAAGCCATATCCATGAGCGACAGGATACTGGTAATGGAAGCAAAACCCGGAAGAATTTTAAAGACATTCGAAGTCCCGCTTGAATTGCGCAACGAGGTCCCCTTCCTTGTACGAAGGCATCCAAAATACCAACCGTTATTCGATAAAGTATGGGCAGCCTTGAATGGTCAACACGTCAAGCATGGCACTGGCTGACAGATTGCACACCAGCAACGGCCGGTATCGTTCTGTTATATATAGAAAGGGGTTGAAACGGCTTGCAAACAGACAAAGATGAACAACAGCTTCATCATCAGTACTTACAACAAATGAATCGGGAAAGAAAAATTGTTTTATTCTGGCAATGTCTCATCTTAGTCGTTTTTATAGGCATATGGGAGTTGGCCAGCCGTCTTGAGTGGATAGATCCATTATTATTCAGCTCACCAACACACATTGTCCAATTGCTTATGGATAAATTCGCCAATGGCACAATTATTCGCCACATTGGTGTCACCGTCATGGAAACGCTGCTGGGATTTATCATTGGAACGGTACTCGGCATTCTGCTTGCTTCTTCTTTATGGACTTCCAAGAGAATTTCCAATGTAATGGACCCGTATTTAGTCATCATGAATGCCATGCCAAAGGTGGCGCTTGGTCCGATCATCATTGTTGCTCTCGGACCTGGATATGTTGCCATTATCGCTATGGGAGCTATTATTTCAGTTATCATCACTACAATCGTCATCTATTCCGGTTTTCGAGAAGTGGATCCGAACTATGAAAAGGTTTTGAAAAGCTTTGGCGCAACTAGATGGCAATGTTTTAAAGAAGCTGTTTTTCCAGCAACACTTCCTGTGATGATTTCCACACTCAAAGTAAATGTCGGTTTATCCTGGGTGGGAGTAATTGTCGGGGAATTCCTTGTCTCGAAAGAAGGACTTGGATATTTAATCGTCTATGGATTCCAGGTATTCGATTTCACTCTCGTTATGGCAAGTCTGGTAGTGATAGCTGTTTTCGCAGCATTTATGTACAAAATCGTAGAAAAAATCGAATCATGGCTCATTAAAAAAGCAACGTAAAAACTTCCAACGAAAAAAGGCACCCTTAGGGCGCCTTTTCCTTGCATTAGACAGCATAGAGCACAAAATCCGTATATTTGAATTCTGGTTTTTTCCCCATCCAAACGCAAACATATGCCGTGGAATAGAAATTAAATCAACTTTTGAATGTGTTGCATACACTGCACAAGTACATCATCTTTCATAATAAAACTGTAATTTTTATTTTTTCTTATATCCTTCGGCAAACCAGAAAGCAGCACAGGTCCATCTGTCTCAAAATAGGTTTCTTGTTCAGTAAGGCGTTCCACAGTTGCGAAGTAAACATTTTTAATCACATCTCCGCCTTTTCCAGCTACGAAGTATTGTCCAATGTAAGAAATGTCTTCTACGATGCCGCCAGTCTCTTCATGCACTTCCCTTATGGCAGCCTCTTTGGCTGTCTCGCCATTTTCGACTTTGCCCCCAGGAAACTCTAAGCCCCGTTCCTTGTGCTTTGTTAACAGCCATTGGCCATTACAACGGCAAATCACCCAGACGTGTTTAGGCCGGTTCGAAAAAGGCTCAGTTTGAAACGATAATTTGACTTCATTATGGTAAAAATCCCGGAATGTGTACATGAATTCAGCGCCTTTATTTAAAATTTGCAAATTACTTTTCCTTATACTCTCCTCTGCTATTATCTTCATTCCTGCCGCCCTAATCAAGCAGAAAGCCTCTCTTATTCATAGTTTACATCTGTGATTTTCCATTTCCCTTGCAACCACTGGAAGTCCAGATGAATGGTATAATCTCCATAAAGTGATGTCTTGTTTTGCTGCTTCACTTTATAATGATCCATATTTAATTTTTTAAGGCTGTAAGCGTTGGCGTCGATGAACCACGGTGGTGTTTCCGTTGGTTTGATATAGAGACCATCTTGTTTTTCTTCATAGTAAAAATCAACAAATTGCTTTGCTGCTTCTTGTGTCGCGATTTTGGAAAACTTCTTGAATAATTGCTGTTTGTTATCCAATCCCAGCACTTTGTAATCTTTAGCCGTTTTTTGTACCAGTATATCCATGAACTTATCAGTTGTATAAGAAATTTCTTTCTCCGAAATCGGATGTGGCTGAAGTTTATCTTGTTCTTGATCCGCTTCTCCAGCTGCCTGGGGCTTTTCGGCTGGTCCACCCCGGAACGAATCAGCAAATACCGAGTATGTACTCGCAGGAAAAAGTAAAATAATACCCACTATAATAAACATTTTCATCATCATCTGATAACCTTTGAAGTGTTTCATTTTCTTCCCTCCATTTCAATACTTGATATATGAATGAAAACATTTCATTATTACTCTTACTATTCCTTTTCCCTGCGTTCCTTAAACGTTCCAACAAAAAAAGCAACTGTCACAGATGTACAATTGCTTTGCGAAAAAAAGCTAGTATCCTTTTTTATCCAATACACCTATATCCGTCAGATGCTCTTTCGTTTTTTCATCTCCAAGATCATAAATGATTTGAAAAGCCTCGGACATTCCTGAGTCGTAGTGGTCGTTGCCCCTATCATTGTGATACGGCATGATTGGCACATGAGCACGGAAGAATGCATTCATATCCCCCTCATGCATATGGTTGAGCTTCTGTCGCAAATTCCGTACTTCTTCTTCACTGGCATAAATCACATAACTGTCATTGTTTTCAAACCTGACAGTCGAAATCTGTTGACTGGCAAGGTTGACATAATACTTTTGCTTATCCATATTTACAACCTCCTCCATGTTAGCATGACAAAAAAGGAGTATTTACATACATCACCAGCAGATAAAATTTCCACCATCTTTAATTCCATCATAAAAAGCCTTTGCAGCCTCAATAGACCGCAAAGAATTTTTATGATGACAATGCTTATTCTAGTGGGGAATCGGAATCGAACCCATTTTCAGCAGAATAATTGTTCTTCCCATTATTCTGATCGACAACTGTGGTTTCCTCTATTGTTCTATCAAATTTGCGTAAATACTTGCTTGCAAAATCTTTTCCGCCTAAACCGAATGCAAGTCCGAATGCAAGTGCCAAACCTCCCAGAATCAGTACAAAAGCGGATGTTACAATGGACTTGGCTATACCAAGCTGGCTTAACGCCATGAATACGGCCAATGCAAGTATGGCATATTTGGCAAAAACAGCCAGAATATTTTTTGCGGAACCCATAAGGATATTGGAAAGTACTTTTTCAACAATGTTGGATACAATCAAAGCGACTCCCAGAATCAGCACTGCTGCCAATACGTTTGGCAAATAGGCAGTGACAACAGCTGCGATATCGACCAAAAATTGAAGCTTGATCAGGTATAACGCTTGAACCACCATGAAAAATATGATCAAAACCTGGACAATATAACCAACAAGTGAAGAAGGTTTCATTTTACTGTCTGTTACTTGATTGCCAATATTCATTTTGCTGGTGATGCCATCAAATCCAAAACGCTGTAATAGATTACGAACCAAATCCCCTATGAATTTACCGAGCCAGATACCGATCAATACAAGTGCTGCAGCAACGATGATATTCGGTATCATATACATGACATCATTCAGCATATGGATCGCAGGACCGGTGATGCCGTTTAAATCAAGTTTTTCAAGCGCAGCAATGACAATTGGAATCATCATCAATACAAATACCAGATTGCCGACAAATGCTGCTATGCTAGTTCCCTCAAAAATACTTTGCAGTTTCAATCGGCTGACAAGCTTTTCAGAACCTACCGTTTCAAGCAGATTGACGATGATATTTTTGATGATTTTTGCAATAAACCAGCCAATCATTAAAATGAGCGCAGCTGCGAGCAATTTCGGTATAAATGCCAATATATTGGCCAAAATTGTACTGAACGGCTGGGAAACACCTCTTATGTTCAATGCGTCCAATACACCGGGAATGAACAAGAGTAAAATCAAATAAAATACGACTTTGCCTATTTTCTCCATCAAGCTAAATATTTCAGCTTCTGTTTTTGCAATGTGCATTTTAAAGAATAAATGCTGCAGATTGATTTTCTTTGTTCCTTTTACAATCAGCCACTGTATGACTGTTGCAACTGCCCATGCAAGAAGCAAAATCAATGCCGCTTTCAGCACCGCAGGTATGAAGCTGAAGAATGTGGCAATCAACTGAGATAATGGATTGGCTATCATGTTCATATTCAAAATGTTGAAGAACAAAATGAATACAATCAGCAGTAATATGTAATACACTGCTTTGTTGACAATCTTAGCCGAATCTACCGGTTTTTCCGAATCTCGATATTTATTGATGAATTTTTCATCCAGCTTCGTTTTTCTGACCGCTTTTTCAATTGCACTGGCTACCCCTTTTGCGATAAGCCAGCCTACAATTAAAACAACCAATGCAATTACAAAATTCTCGAGTCCGGCTCTAAAGCTGGATCCAAAGTAGTCATCCCAAAAACCCAAAAAAATCTTCCCCTTTCTGTTCTGATTAGTAATGTCATACCCGTAATTACATCACTATTAAACGTCAAGGGCTGCCAAAAATTGACAAAAATCGCCATCTATTTAAAAGCTTGCAAAACATCCTCGCGTCGGTGGCGAGTTTGTTTTGCCGTGTTGTTTTAACATTTTCACAGTCGGACTAATTCTTCGCAATTTCCTTCAACTTATTGCGCATCAGTTTATTAGAAGCATTCCGAGGCAACGATTCAATGAAATAGATTTCTTTCGGAATTTTATACGGAGCGAGATGTGATGACAATTGCTGCTGGATTGTTTCGACAGTGATATCAGAACCTTGTTCTTTTACCACAAAAGCTGCCGGTACTTGACCCCATTGAGCCGATGCCTTTCCAACTACACCAGCTTCTTGTACCCCTTCTAATAAAGCAATGGCGTTTTCTACTTCAGTCGGGTAAATATTTTCTCCCCCTGAAATAATCAAATCACTTCGCCTGTCAATGACATATAAAAATCCCTCATCATCCAAAAAGCCTACATCTCCTGTTGCAAGCCAGCCATCATGAAATGTTTCTTTATTTGCAGCCTCCTTTTTATAATAACCTTTACTGACCATCGGGCCTTTGACAAGTATTTCGCCGACACCGTCCGATTGCTCTGCAGCAGCGATTTTCACTTGTGCGGGAAATAATGATTTACCTGAAGAACCAATCTTATCCAGTGCATCTTCAAAACTTAGCGTGATAATTTGGGATGAGGTTTCTGTCATCCCATAGGACTGGACAATCGGTACATGCTTTGACTGTGCTTTTTGCAGCAGGCTCCGCGATGCAGGACCCCCGCCAAGCAGCATGCATCGCAAACTTTTTGGATAGGTTTCACCGCCCAACCTTTCCAGCAGACTTTGTACCATGACGGTGACAACAGAAATAATCGTAATGCTTTTCTCCATAATGGCTTGATGTACACGATCTGCAGAAAATTTTTCCATGACATAGACTGGCATACCATATATTACACTTTTAAGAAAGATGGATAGGCCGCCGACATGAAAATAAGGAAGAACCGCCAGCCATTTATCATCATGGGACAAGCCAAGATTCAATGCTGAACTGACTGCACTCCACCAATGGTTGCCATACGTATGGACAACTCCTTTAGGAAAACCGGTTGTCCCAGATGTATAGACAATGGTAAAAGGATCATCGAGGGTTAATTCTCTGTGCAATTCTGTTTTTGCTTCAACCAAATCCATGACCGTAGAAAAGCTGATTTTTTTGTTGATCTGCAGCCCGCAAGCTTTTTCTGCTTGTCCTTCATGGAAAATGAGCACCTTAACATCTGCATCCTCCAGCTGATATTGCAATTCGTGCGCCGTGAGCCTGGTATTAAGTAATACTGCTACTGCTCCAAGATAACTCAGGGCATGGATCACTTTAACCATCATTGTGTGATTGGGAGACAATATTGCAACATGATCCCCTTTTACAATATCCATGTTCCTCAACTTCCTGGCTAGTTGCTGTGCTTCTTGCCTCAATTGCCCAAATGTTATTTTTGTGCCATCCTCACATTCCATAGCAACTTTATTTGGTGACAATGATGCGCGTTTATCAAGCCAATGTGGTATCGTTTCAGCCATTTTTTCATCCTACCTTCCGAAAAATATGTTCATAAATAGCATAAGCATCGGTTTAACAACATACTAGCTTCCTTCGTGCGTTACTCGCCACACCGCAAAAGTTTGCAAACTGGCGGATCGTGTTTACCGTATCTGATAGCCCTGTTGCACTAAAGCGACATGAACAGCATTCAAGATTTATGTTTTCTTGAATTTCAAAAGAAAAACCTTTGCCTAAAAGCAAAGGTTTTTCTGAAGCTGAGGCTTTGTATCAAGGAAAGCGCGGGAATTGATCGAAATCAGGTTTTCTTTTTTCTTTGAAAGCATCCCGTCCTTCTTTCGCTTCCTCTGTCGTATAGTAAAGCAATGTAGCATCTCCACCCATTTGCTGCAGGCCTGCAAGTCCATCAGTAGCTGCATTGAAGGACGCCTTCAGAAAACGAAGTGCAGTCGGAGATTTTTCGAGAATTTCACTGCACCACTGCAATGTTTCTTCCTCCAGTTTGTCCAATGGCACTACCTTGTTGACCATTCCCATTTCATAAGCTTCTTCTGCATTATATTGACGGCAGAGGTACCAAATTTCTCGGGCACGTTTCTGGCCGACCATTTCTGCAAGCAATCCGGCACCATACCCTGCGTCAAAGCTGCCGACTTTCGGTCCTGTTTGACCGAAAATCGCATTGTCCGCCGCAATCGTCAAGTCACATACGACATGAAGTACATGCCCGCCGCCAATCGCATAGCCGGATACCATTGCAATAACCGGTTTTGGAATCGTACGGATCAAGCGTTGGAGATCCAGCACATTGAGACGCGGAATATTATCTTCTCCAACATACCCGCCATTTCCTCTGACTGATTGGTCTCCACCAGAACAAAAAGCCTTTTCTCCTTCGCCTGCCAAAATGATGACACCGATGTTGGAATCGTCACGAGCGTCTGCGAATGCATCAATCATTTCATTCACAGTGAGTGGTGTGAAGGCGTTTCTTTTCTCTGGACGGTTAATCGTAACTTTCGCGATTCCCGCTGTTTTTTCATAAACGATTTCTTTGTATTCTTTTACTTTTTCCCAAGTTACTGTCATTATGATCCTCCTGTCAATTGTTTAAGACTCATCCGTAACATATTAGGATGATACGGACAAAATAAACCCATTTACTATTTTACCAAAAACTTCGCTTTCTTCCACGTGAATTGCATGTCCAGCTTTCAGAACAATATGTAAATCCGCTTCTGAAAACAGTTTCTCCATATGCTGGCTAATGGCGATGAATTTCTGGTCATGTTCTCCAGCCAGCAGCAAAATCGGCAATTTCAATTCAGGCAGTAAATGCCATAAGCTAGGCTGCTTGCCCGTTCCCATGAAAATCAATGAATCGTGAAGACCTTCAGCACGTTGAGACAGTCGCTCTCTCCGAATGAACTCTTTTTTTTCCTCAGGCAAGTGTTTTTGCGTTGCAAATAATGGGATATTTTCCCAGTAATCTACAAAGGACGTGATTCCCTCTTTTAAAATTTTTTCCGCAAGTTTTTCATCACTGGCCATACGTGCAGCCCTTTCTTGCTCACTCTTCAGACCGGGCGATGCACTCTCCAAAATGAGGGACTTCAGCATAGTAGGATATGAGACAGCATAAGACAAGGCCGTCCTTCCTCCCATTGAATAGCCAACCAGATGAAAAGCATCCAATCCGACATGTTGGAACAAGGCATCCAAATCAGCGCAGCATGCTTCCATACTTCTTGGTGTGGCTGAATGAGATTTGCCATGTCCAGGCAGATCGACGGTGATGATACGGTATATATCTTGCCAGCAGGCAACAAATTCCTTCCAGGTTTCAGAGCTCCCTGTGAACCCATGAAGCATTACGATGGTTGTTGCTTGCTCCCTGCCATATATTTCATATGAGTAAACAGCATCGTCTATTAAAAATTTCATAAGCTATCTTCCTGCCAATGATGAGTCTTGATCGCTTTGATGATGTGATCCCAGATTTCCCTGTGCCAGGCAGCATTTTGCGCTCGATCGGTTTTCACCTCTATAATAGAAATACCAGCCTGCTGGCGTGACTGTTCCAATGCCTCTTCCAGCGTTGCATGATTTTCAGCTAATCTATAATCAGCCCCGTACAAAGCCGCAGCATGCTGAAAATCGATATCCAGTGGCGTCCCAAATAAGGCTTCAAAATATTTTTCATCCGATGCCTGGGGAAGGAATGAAAAGATGCCCCCACCATTGTTATTGACCAACAGGACAGTGAGGTTCAAGTTATAATGTTTTGCAGCAAGCAAGCCGTTCATATCGTGATAGAATGATAAATCCCCAAGTACGAGCATAACGGGGGATCCGGCCGCTGCGGCTCCAGCAGCACTCGACACAACCCCATCAATACCATTAGCTCCCCTGTTTGCCAAGATATCTACATTCTTTTGCGTTTGTAAAAGAAAGCTGTCCACATCCCTGATGGCCATACTATTACCGGAATAAAGCACGCCATCATCTGGAAGTTTATCAGCAAGCGAAAGGATTGCTGTTCCTTCAGTAATCACGTTCTGATCGGCCCCAGTCAAATAGCTCCCGGCGATTTCATCCATCACCTGCCATTTTTGCAACCAACCTTCTGCTATATCCACCCTTTCTGCCAAACAGGCTAATTGATTACAAAGAGACTGTGGATCAGCATGAAGGAAAAATGTATTTTTGCCTGTCGGCTCACGGTACCCTTCTTCTGTTTCCACTACAAAATGCATAGCATCATGCTGTTCATTCAAATAAAAAAGATAAGGTTTCGATACTGGCATAGCCCCAAAACGAATGATAAAATCCCCTGTCAGCATCTCCCTGATTTCTTTATCTCGTAAAAATGCATCATAGCTGTCAATCATATGGATCTTCTCCTGTTGACCAGTTCGCAGCTGTGACAGTGGGTCCGCGATAACTGGCACACGCCAGGCCTCGGCTAGTTCAAAAATTGCATCAGCAAGCTGTTCATCCGTTTGCGGACCACATACGATCAACCCTCGTTTCTTGCCGGATAGTTTTGCCAGAATCATTTCTAATTCTGTTTCAGCAAGGATTTTTTTGCCTTTCACAAAAGAGAAATGCTCTCCACGTCGTTCTTTTCCCCACACATCGTCCAATGTAAAGTCAGGTGTCAATGGCTCCCGGAAGGGAAAATTCAAATGTACGGGGCCTGGATTCCCTCTTGTAGCAGTGTCGACAGCCTGTGCAGCTTTGCTGCGTGCATAATCTAGCATCAATTCCGAGCTGTCAGGCAAAGCCATTTCATGAAACCATTTCACATAATCGCCATACATTTTAAGCTGATTGATTGCTTGTGGCGCCCCGACATCCCGTAATTCATGAGGCCGATCGGCTGTCAAAACAAGTAATGGCACCCTGCTTTGCTTAGCCTCCACAATTGCCGGATAGTAGTTGGCTGCCGCCGTTCCAGAAGAACAGACCAATGCTACGGGTTTTTTTGTTTTTTTGGCCAGTCCTTGGGCAAAAAAAGCAGCGGAACGTTCATCAATGACGACCCACTCTTTCAACTGCTCATGTGCTGTCATTGTCATCGCCAGCGGTGTGGATCTGGAGCCAGGTGAAATGACTGCATTATCTATTCCATTTTCCACCATTTCGTCAACAAACTCAGCTATATATCTTGTCAAATCCTCTGTGTGATTCATTGCAATTCACCATCCAGCACATGCAGCATAGGCAATAACTTCATATCGGTTTCTGCAAATTCTTCTTCAGGATCAGAGTCGGCAACTACACCACAGCCAGCGAACAGTGAAGCTTCATTCCCCTGAATGAGTCCTGATCGGATGGCAACAGCAAACTCGCCGTTATTCTGTCCATCCAGCCATCCTATGGGCGCACCATACCAGCCACGGTCCAGCGATTCATGCTCACGGATGAATCGCAACGACACTTCTCGTGGTGTGCCGCCCAGTGCAGGAGTCGGATGCAATTTACCTACGATTGGGAATATACCATGGGAACACAGTAAATCAGCTTCTACAGGTGTATATAAATGCTGCAGGTTTTTTAGTTTGTACAATACCGGTTTTTCCGGTACTGTCATGTTTTTTGTATAAGGTTCGATCGCTTTTTTGATCATTTGCACGACAAAATCATGTTCCTGAAGATTTTTCGGATCCTGCAGCAACGCTTTTCCGATAGCTTCATCCTGGGTCATATCGCTTCCTCTTGGAGCTGTGCCCGCAAGACATGTTGACAGTAACTTTCCCTCATCCAATTTTACCAGCCGTTCAGGGGTCGCTCCAACGAAGCAGTCTTTTCCATGTTCAATCGCAAAAACATAACTATTGGGCTGGCTCTCCGTCAGCCGCTCCAACACGCTTGTGATATTTGCTCTTGCTGAAAGCTTCAGCCGCACTTCGCGGGCTAGAACAATTTTCTGTGCCTCTCCGTTTTTAATCGCTTCTGTGGCTTGAGCAACAGTCCGTTTCCAAGCTTCGGGGTTAATTTCCTTTCGGGAAATAACGGTTATGGCGTCTGATGAAGAAGACCTTTTAACCGAAAGCAGTTCTTTTTCTTTTGCTCGTATCATATTCGCCAATTGCTGGCTGTGATCATCTGGTTTTACTTTTATATTGCATGTCAAATAACAACCGTCTGTAGATTTTGTCAGCACAAATTCGGGAATCCTCATCGACTGATCCGGATAGTTTTCCCATAGCTGCGTCCTCTCTTTTAATGGATCAAAAGCCATTCCTCCCATAGCAACCAATCCGGTGCCAGCCTGACTGGACGAATTGAAAACCTCCGCATGGGCTAATACATCTTCCCAAGCATACTGTAAACTGGCAATATCAGTCGTCTTTGGATCCAAACAATAAGCCTCGCCGATTCCCACCATTGAAAATTGGTCTGCTGTGCTGGACCAAAAAATCCTTTGCATGTCCATCTCACCAGCAGCATGGAAAAAATCGAGCGGGCAATGCTCCGGAATCTCCTTCGTCATACTGAGAATGTGGTATGCTTCGTTCGAATCCCTTAATGTATGAATTAATTTGGCAAGCAACAGCTGCAGCTGCTGCGATTCTATTGTTTCTATCATGAAATGACATCCTCCAAATTCAGATACATGTATGTCAAGTATCTTTCAAATCATTGTTTCCATTGTTATTCGCAATGAACCATATCTATTTTATTCTCTTTTTCCTTTATTCTCAAGGAATGGCACACATATTCCAAATTTAACCGCTACCCGTACCGCCATAATTCCGACTTGGCAAATTTTCGCACAAAGCCTGATGATATTGACACTTCATCTCTATTTCCATAAACTGAGTAGTAGATTAATGCAATTTCGCAGGGGGAAAAAACAATGCAATCATCTAATAAAACATCTGTTAAAACCGCCATGAATGAACAAGCTGGTTTTCATGTGTGGTGGCGCCTTCTGCGCCCGCATACACTTACCGCTTCATTTATCCCGGTATTTGTAGGGACGATGGCAGCATGGACGACCCGTTCCATCAATCCATGGCTCTTTATTGCTATGATGGTCGCCAGCATTCTTATCCAGGCGGCTACAAATATGTTCAATGAATATTATGATCACAAACGCGGACTGGATAATGAGGACTCTGTCGGCATTGGAGGAACAATCGTACGCGATGGCATCGCTCCAAAAACTGTACTGAACCTCGCTTTGCTGTTTTTTGGAATATCCATATTGCTTGGCATCTATATATCTATTGCTTCCAGCTGGTGGATTGCTGTCATCGGTGCGGCAAGTATGCTGATCGGTTATTTGTATACGGGCGGACCGCTCCCGATCGCCTATACGCCTTTCGGAGAATTGTTTTCCGGCTTTTTAATGGGAACAGTCATCATCGCCATTTCCTATTTTGTTCAGACTTCTGAAGTGAACTGGCAGATCGTACTCATTTCCCTTCCCGTGGCAATCTTTATCGGTTCCATCATGATGTCCAACAATATTCGGGATTTGGACAATGACAAACTGAACGGACGTCATACCATCGCTATATTGCTTGGCAGGAAAAATGCTATCCGTTTTCTAGGCGGTATGTTCATTGCAATTTATATCCTGACCCTAGTATATATTTTCTCTGGTGTGCTGCCAGTCTGGTCATCCATCACCTTTCTCAGCATACCTAAAGCAGTGGACGTCATCAAAAAATTCCGCGGGAAGACAAATCCGCTAGACATGATGCCCGCTATGGCTGCAACCGGAAAAACTAATACGATTTACGGATTTCTTCTGGGATTGTCTTTATTGATCAGCATCTTCATCGATTAGGAGGTTTTACATGAATTGGGATAATACGCTGCTTGAATCCTTGGGAATTGAAGTTATTTCTGCTGAAAAAGAACAAGTCGTGGTAAAAATGCCTGTGGACCAACGTACACGCCAGCCAGCTGGTTTCCTTCATGGCGGGGCCAGCGCAGCGCTTGCTGAAACAGCCGCAAGTATTGGTGCCGTTTTACAGGTGAATCCTGAAAAATACGATGTATTCGGTATTGAGATCAATGCTAACCATATTCACGCTAAACGAAATGGGGAAGTGACTGCATGTGCAACGCCATTGCATGTCGGAAAAACCACCATGGTTTGGCAAATCCATATTTCTGATGAGCAAAACAGGTTGATTTGTGTTTCAAGATGTACAATTGGGGTAGTACTTAAGAGAGGCTGAAAGATTTGTTACACCCTCTTGAAAGGATTGATTATATGCCAAAAGATGCACATTTAAACGAACAGCAATTGAACAAATTCAAACAGCGTTTGCTCAATATGAAGACAAGCTTGAAAAAAGAGCTTGGCCAGAATAAAGAAAGCCCCAACGATGCTGTCCAGGAACCTGCCGACTATAGCAATCATCCTGCTGATATCGCAACCGAACAATTTGAACAAGAAAGAGCAGCAGGCTTTGATATGATAAAAAGAGATCAGTTGCAAGCAGTGAATGATTCGTTGGATAGAATAGAAGATGGCACGTATGGTTATAGTATCATTTCGGGAAAACCGATCCCAATCGAACGGCTGGAAGCAGAGCCTACAGCTAAAACATTGGTTGATGAGAAAGGATAAAAAACACTTCGCCAAACCATATGAACTAACAACAAAGGTATTTTCCTTGCTGTAATCAAAAAGCTGCCCAGGCCTGGGCAGCTTTCTTTATTGTATTTCTCGTTACACGAAATAAGTGCTTTTCTGTTCAATCCATGTTCGAAGCCTGTTGAATAGCGGTACAAATAATAGACCAACAATTAGTCCTTTAATCATATTGAATGGTAGAATACCCAATAAAACTGCGGCTCGCTTAGCACTTTCCAACTTCATATCCTCCATACCCATGAACCAAGCATATACCGGAAGAATGACCAGATAATTCAATACGCTCATCGCAACCGCCATGATGATTGTTCCAGTAATAATACCAGAGATAATGCTTTTGACACCTTTATATTTATGGTAAAGATAGCCCGCCGGCAGGATGAATAATACACCTGCCAGAAAATTAGCAGCCACTCCAACTGGATCAGCAGCACCAGTGATAAGGAAATAAAGCATATTTTTAATACCTTCAACGGCTACGCCTGCAAGCGGCGAAAAAATCAGGGCGGCAATGAGAGCCGGAACCTCACTGAAATCGATTTTCAAATATGGCGGTAAAAAAGGCAATGGAAAATTCAAGAAAAATAGTACAAGTGATACTGCACCCATCAATGCTAAAATAATTAATTTCAACAATTTGGATGATGACGCATTTTGTTGCATGCTTATTTCCTCCTTCATCTATTTATCGATTCACATCTTGTGATGAAGGATTGAGCTCTCTTACATGTTTTCACAGCAATTCATCGCATATAAAAACCCGAAGCAATTACAAAGCTTCGGGGGAAATTTGTACGACAAAAAGACGTATCACGTAATTTTGGCTCGACATCTTCTCCCATCCAGACTTTAACTGTCGGTTCCGGAATTTCACCAGATCAACCGCTGCAGCCTGCAGCGGGTCACGGACTTTGAACTGTTACCAGTCCATTACCGTCGGTCGGGAATTGCACCCTGCCCCGAAGATGGAATCGATATGATATTGTATGTTTATCATATCTTAAATGCTCCAATTCGGCAAGTATTTGAACTGCTACTGGTTAAAAGCAGAATCTGCGGGCACCCCCTGCAGATTCTGCTCCTCCATCTCAAGTCATATTACTTTTCAACATTGATAAATAGCTTGCCTTTTGCTTTTTGTGTGGCTTGATTTTCATAAGCATCTTTTACTTTCACTTCGATTTCTGCACCATCCGCTTTGACACTTTTCGTTGCAGTCCAATAGCCGACGTAATGCCCGGGGGAAGTTTCCATCACCGGTAATTCTGTTGTATTGGCCACATTGCTTTTGACATTGGTCAAAGGCATATGGATTGCAAATGAAGCCTTCAAATTTTCTTCACTTTCAAAAGAAATCTCCACCGTTTCGCCTGCTTCAATATATTTATCTTCTGTCGGGGTCACATTGTTGATTTCCGGTGCAGTATATTTTGCATCAATTGTCACTTTTTTCGTCGTTTTATTGCCCGCCAAATCTTTCGCAACAACCTTGATTGTATTCATGCCATTATCAAGCAAAAGACGTTTAGAATATTTACCGTCTTTTACATCTACTTTTTTACCGTCCACTTTGACAAAGTCAAGGTTCGCGTCTGCAACTGTACCTTCTACTGTAACAGTCTCACGATTTGTTTTTTCATTGTTTTTCGGACTGTCTATAGACAGTTCAGGAGCCTGCGTATCACGAATAATCGTCACCGTATCCGATTCACCGACATTTTTGCCATCCAGCTTGGATATAGCTTTAAAGGTATTTTCACCTTCCGACAGGTCAGCATCGATCGCGAATTTCCCGTCATCTCCTACCTCAGCTGAACCAACCGTTTCATCATCTTTGCCAACCAATTCAACTGTTGTGGTTGGAGAAGCTTTCCCTTCCACCGAGACCGTTTTTTCAGAAGTTACCTGACCATTTTCCGGCGAAGTGATTTCTGGTTTTTCCACTTCATAGCTGACACGTGCACGGATCATATAATTTCCTTCTTCAGCCGGTGAAGGTGACCACGTGCCATCTACATATTGCATGCTTCTTTTTGCATTCGGCCCGTCTTCATCTGTTGCAAGCCCAGGGGCATTCGGATCTGCTTTTGATTGAATGTAGACCATGTAGAAATCGCCGTCTACTACAATCCCCTGATCACTTAAGTCGATTACTGTCCATTCACCATTTCTTAATGCTTTACCGTCAATTGGTCCTGCCAGTTTCTTGCCAGGAGTGCCATCTTTGCCAGATGCATCCCAAACTTCTACAGCGAAGTCCTCCCCGCCAGGAACTGGCCACTCGGTATCCCAGAAGCGGAAAACGCCATCTGTAACGACTGCTTTTTCTTTCCCTTCCGGAAGGGACATTTTAACAGCCCAACCGTTGCCGGCATCATAAAACGCTCTGGCATTTTCTGCTGTTCCATCATCATAGCCTATTTCACCGCCAGGAATGGTATAAAATGGTTCAAGCTCCACATTAACAGAGGTATCTTTTGCAAGGTCAACTTTGACTTCCTTACTTTTATAGCCCTTTGCCAATATCTGAAGCGTATAATCACCTTGGTAAGCTGTGATGGCATAACTGCCATCAGCATCCGATTCGACAGGAGCGACGTTAGCATCTTCCTTCACGATGATTTTTGCACCCTCGATGCCATCCCCAGTCGATTCGTCTGTGATTTTTCCAGAGACTGTCGCTTTTTCCAATTCGTTTAAAGTGAAATTAGCTTCGGCAGTTTCATCGTTGACGACTTGGATACTTTTCTCAGCCGATTCATATCCATACGCCTCTGCTTTCAAAGTGAAATCACCAGCAGCATGAAGCAGTGCATAAGATCCATCGGCTGGGTCAGTATTGACAGAGCGTCCGCTTTCCAAAACGCTTACTGTTGCTGCAAGCGGCAATTCCAGCGGTGCTATTTTATCTTTTTTCTCATCTTTTTTATTCACTTTTTCCATGTTTGGTTTGATTTTATCAGGGTCCACCGAAGGCTTTTTGGCCGTCGATTGCTTGGCTACACCTAAAGATGCTTTGATATCTGATGCTTTATTTGCCGTTTTAGATTTGCTGGCAGCATTCGCTTTATCAGACAAAACAACATCGTCAAGATACCAACCCTGCTTATTCACACTGCTGTCGGAAGTGGCGTTGAAAGCAATGTAAACACGCTGTCCACTGTACTCGGACAGGTTGACTTCAGCGCTTTCCCAGCCGTCTGATGCCCCTTCCACTCTGAGTAGCTGTTCCCAGTTTTCCTGGTCAGTCGAAATGAATACGTGACCAAAATCATATGCACTTCCAGAATCATATTTCTCAAATTCAAACCATTGTTTGAACTGCAAATATGCGTTCCCTTCAGGCAAATCAATTGGAGGCATCTCAAGAGATGCATTCATACTTCCTTCATACATCCCTGCAAGATTCGTCGCGTACACTTTGTCACCGGAACTCGCTTCTTCTGGTCCGGAAGTTGGCACTCCCCACTCCCAGCTGTCTTTTTCCCCATAGGAGTTCCATCCGGTCGGTTTTGATTCAAAATCTTCTTGATAACCAGTGGTGATTCCTGACAGAATCTGCACCGTATATTCATCACTTGTCACTTCATTGTTTCCATAGTCGGTGATTGTCCACTTATAAACCAACTCACCTTTTGCGATATCTTCACCAGGTATGGATGCCGTATATTCACCTTCCTTGTAATCTCCTGATGATCTGGTGGCTTCAACGGATTGCCATTCATTATCCGTTTTATAATGCAAGACGACAGATTCAACGCTGACATTGTCTTTTGCTTGGACTGTCAAATCCAGGTTCATGCCTGCATAACTTTCTTTGACTGCATCATGTTCGAATGTTGGCGCATCGTTATCATCGCCTTCTTTAGCCACCTTGCCCTGGATTGTTCCCAAGCCTTCTGTGATGGAATTCACGGCATCATATGCATTGACCAACCCATAACCATAGCCATTATTTGGGGAATCCGGATACTCACTGTCTGTTTTTGCAGCAGCCGTGGTTGTTAATACTTCTTCTATTTCGTCTACTGTCATGCTGGCGTTTGCCTGATGCAGTAGTGCCACAACACCGGATACTGCTGGCGTTGCCATGGACGTTCCACTGTTGCCCGCGTATCCGCTGCCCGGTACGGAAGAGCGAATGCCCGATCCTGGGGCTGCAATGTCCGGCTTAATTTCATCGTACGGAGATGGCCCCCGTAATGAAAAACTGGCAACTTTGTCATTTTTATCTGTCGCGCCGACTGCAAAACTTTCTGGATAGTTGGATGGGCTGGCAACAGATCCAGGGCCGCCAGGATTGAACAAATCAACATTACCGGCAGCGAAAGCCGGGAAAATGTTTGCTGCTCTCCATGCTTTTACAACATCCCGGTACCATTCATCAAGTCCTGGTCCACCGCCCCATGAGTTGTTGACAACGTCAGGTGCCATGTCAACGCGCTCATTGCCATCTGCATCGGTCGGTGCCAAGATCCATTGCGCGGCGTCCAACAGATCTGCATCTGTTCCTCCAGCATCAGTGAAGGCTTTTACAGCAATCCATTTCGCACCTGGAGCAACACCAACCTGATTGGAACCATCAGGCTCACTTCCTGTCATTGTTCCCGTTACATGTGTACCATGTCCGAGATCATCGTATGGTTCAGTTTGCCCAGCTGTTGCATCATACCAGTTGAAATCATTATCGATTTCACCAGTCGTTGTATCATAACCACGATATTTTTCTTTTAAAGCGGGGTGATCCCACTGGACACCCGTATCAATGCTAGCCACAACTGTACCAGTGCCGTCAATCCCTGTATTCCAGACAGCTGGTGCACCGACACGGTCCACATTCCATTCTACATTGTCGTCAGCCTTGGTCTTATTTTGCTTATCTGTTTTTGAGACAGCAGATTTTTTCGCTGTTTTTTCAGCTGGCTTGACGGCTGTTGACGACTTAGCGAATAATTGGCGATTCTCATTCGGCAAAATCTTTTCCACTTCAGAGAATGCAGCGATTTTTTCTGCCACTTCTTTTGTTGCAGTGACCGCCATGCCGTTGACAATATAGTAGCTTTCAAATTCCTTTACGCTGCCTTTTTTCTTTTGTTCTTTTACATACTTCATCACGTTTTGCTGTGTGTCCAACGAGGTCGACTTCAATTCGGAAACAACTGCAGAACGCTGTATAAATTCTGTTTTCTGAGCAGACAGTTTTGTCTTTGAAGCAGTTTCTTGTGCATTCTTGGCAGCTTTTTTCACGTCTGCCTTTTCATTGAATTTGACCAGAAAGGTCACCTTATCTTTTTTCTTGAATTCGTCCATCAAATTACTGCTTAGTTTCGCTTTCAATACATTTTTCGATTCAGCTAATGATCGACTGATTTTGTTGTTCGTTGTATCCTGTTTACTGAGAGACTGTGCACTGACTGGAGTGATAAGCGAAACAGCCATTAGCATGGAAGCAACCATACTGAATGCTTTCATTTGTTTTTGTCTTTTACGTTTCAAATTAGTTCCTCCCCTCAATTTTTGGACGGTCAATCAGACTACCCCCACATCTGCCCTCCTCCGTTCGTATTTTTTAAAAACCCCCAGATGTTTGAAACCCTACGTTGTTGCATCCACTATAATCAAAAATAAAATAAAAATGTGTCGAATGAGGTCGGATAATAACTGAATAGTTGGAATTGAACAAATTGTACTGTTTTTATAACAAAATGAACCAGGTCAAAAGACCCTCTTCATTTTTTCATTCGTGCCAATATACTTTGATGCAAATGCATTTAGCAGATTTTTTCAAAAAATAGTCCAAATAACTCAGATGAGCACTTTCATCAAAATGCATAATAATTGAGTCGAAAGAATTAGTATATTCAAGGTGAAACCAGTATAAAGTTTCTTTTGCGAGGCTTTTTCACGATAAATACAAAAAAACCTGCAAATAACTTGTGCAAGTCTGTGACTTTTGACCCAAGCATTTACAGGCAAAGATTCCATGCCATTATATATAATTTTTACTTGCAGTATCAGCACCGGCCGGATGTTATCTGTAGTCATTTGTTCTTCTTATTTTCTGATGAGAAGACATAACGGCCGTTATGTCGCGATAAATAATGTCAATCTTCCAATGGTTTCAAACTTTCCGTTCCAGTTAAGTCGGAAATCATTGTTACGAGCAATTCGATTTCATCTTCCAGGTCTTTCAAACTGACTGTTTCGACAGGAGAATGCATATATCTTAATGGAAGGGAAACCAGCGCTACTGGCACGCCACGACCAGTATATCGCATTTTGTCGGCATCCGTACCTGTAACTCTTGGTGTCAGTTCATACTGCAGCTGCATATCCAGCTTTTCGGCAGCTTTCTCCAACAGTCGGTTAATTTTGATATTGATTGGCGCACCTTTGGCCAACACAGGGCCAGCCTCTAATTTAACATCACCATGTTTATTTTTATCCACTCCAGGGTAGTCTGTAGCAAAAGTAACATCACAAGCCAATGCCATTGTCGGCATGATCCCAGCAGCAGCAAAGTAAGCACCGCCCATATTAGTTTCTTCATTTACAGTGCTAGCGGCATAAACCCCAACCTGAACACCTTTTTCTTTCAGGAGACGTAAAACTTCCGCAACAAGGAATGAACCTGTTCTGTTATCCAGCCCCCTGCCAGCCAGGTAACGATTCATCAGAATTTCCGGCTCCGTCTTATATACTGCTAAATCACCGATCTGTACAAATCGGGCAGCTTCTTCTTTTGTTTTGCACCCAACATCTATGAATAAATCCCCCAGGTCAAAACCATCTTTTATCCCACCATGGTGCTGGGCATTGACACCGATGACCCCAGTCATTGTATTTTGGTAGCCGAGCACGGTCACGCGCATACCAACAGCAGCTTTAGGGTTAATCCCACCCATTTTTTCAAAATGAAGAAAACCATTGTCATCAATCCGATTAATGATGAGGGCAATTTCATCACAATGCCCAGCCAGCAACACTTTAAAATCTGCATCCGGGTTCAGGATACCAATGACGTTGCCAGCAGTGTCTGTTCTGATTTCATCTGCAAAATCACTGACATAATTCATCCATTTTTTTTGAATTTCCATTTCATTACTTGAAGGAGATGGTGTAGTCAATAAATCCATCAAGAATCCTTTATTAGCGAAGTCCATACTTTTCCTCCGATCTGTATATTTTACCCTACCATAATACACAATTATCCGATACATGAATAGCTTGTGTATGGTTCAGTTTGAATAAATTTTCTTGCTGGCTGCATGATATACATATAAATTACCATCAAAAACGCTGAAACTTTGCAGGTGACATTATGCACATTGAACGGATGAAACATTTTTATTTCCGCATTCCAGTTTTGGTACGCCTCTTGCTTACAGTTCTGATCGTCATCATCTCCTTCGGTATTATTGTTCACGTCATAGAACCCGAAGAATTTCCGACTTCATTTGACGGAATCTGGTGGGCGTTCGTTACGGCGGCAACAGTAGGTTACGGAGATTATGCACCTGTCAGTTACCTGGGGAGATCAGTCGGCATCGTACTCATGCTGACAGGCGCAGGATTGCTGACATTTTATATTTCTACCTTTGCAGCGGAAACAATACGGCAGGAACAACATTTGGCAGAAGGGAAAACAATCTTCAAGGGACGAGGCCACATTATCTTGATTGGCTGGAATGAAAGAACCAAAGAGCTAGTTAATTTGGCGCATAAAAAATTTCCCAACTTGGATATCGTTCTTGTCGACCGCACATTAAAAAAACTTCCGATACACCACTACCCTGTTCATTTTATCAGCGGTGACATCACAGAAGATGCAGTTATCCGAAAGACGAATATCAATGAAGCAAAGAGTGTCATTATTTCTGCAGATGTGTTACAAAAAGAACAGCAAGCAGACAATTATACTGTCTTGGCCACACTGGCCGTGCGTGGGAATCATTCTTCTATACCGATTATTTCTGAAATACTTTCCCGGAAACAGGCAGAAAATGCCAAACGTGCGGGAGCTGACACAATTATCAGACCAAATGATTTCTTAGGCAGCTTGTTTTATCATGAGCTATTTCGTCAAGAGTCAGCGAAACCATTTCAAGCGTTATTATCATTGCTCAAACAACAGCAATTTTCGCAGATGGATGTCGCTGGAGAATTGCTTAACAAGCCATTTGGAGAGGCGGTGCAATTTTATCAATTAGAGAATACTCTCCTTCTCGGACTGATTCGGGATGGGGCTTATGCAATTAATCCTCCCCACCAAACTCTTTTGCAGGAAAATGATAAATTGATTGCATTAATATCATGGGACGATATAAAGCATTTCAAATGATTTCTTTGCAGACATTCATAAACTGTGATATAATGTCTAAATGTGTGAAAAGAAGCGAATTTCGTAATAGGAGTTGTTCATGATGATAGAGAATTATGAAGTAGGTCAAGTTGTACAAGGTAAAGTAACTGGAATCCAGCCGTATGGCGCTTTTGTCGCATTAGACGATGAAGTTCAAGGTCTGGTCCATATTTCTGAAGTTACTCACGGATATGTAAAAGATATCAATGAATTTTTATCTGTTGGCGATGAGGTATCTGTAAAAATCTTACAAATCGATGCAGAAAAAAATAAAATTTCTTTGTCTATTCGTGCTACACAGGAAGCACCGCAAAAACAGAGCAAACCAGCTGCAAAAAAAGCTCCTGTCCAAGATAACAGTAACGCTGGCTTCAATACGTTGAAGGATAAGCTGCAAGAATGGATGGATCAATCCGACAGCTTCAAGAAATAATACTTTATTATGAACCGGGTGCGATATCATACGCTGCCCGGCTTTTTTATATTCTGTTACTTTCGAGTAATACATCATAACCGAAACAATATAAACGTTAACTTAATGGAACTTTTACTGTCAGGGATGGAGGTCTCTCTCTTCATATAGCTTATATAGAGAGTATGACCTGCCTTTACCCATTCAGCGTGATAAAAAGCGATGTTGCTTGATTTGTTGTTTTTAGTCCGCTAAAGTAATTAATGAGACAAGTTTGCAAACAAGGAGGAACTGATATGACACATATTCAATTTTCTTATCAAAAAGCACTGAAATTTTTCAGCGAGCATGAAATAGATCACCTGACACATTATGTCAAAATGGCACACGACGACTTGCACAACAAAACTGGCCAAGGCAGCGATTTTCTTGGCTGGATAGATCTTCCGCAAAACTATGACAAGGAAGAGTTCTCAAGAATTCAAAAGAGCGCAGCGAAAATCCAACAGGATTCCGACATCCTGCTTGTGATTGGCATTGGCGGTTCTTATTTAGGAGCACGTGCGGCGATTGAAATGCTGCAGCACTCATTCTATAATTTGCTTTCCCAGAATGATAGAAAAGCGCCGCAAATCATTTTTGTCGGCAATCACATGAGTTCTGATTATATCCATGATTTACTTGATATTATCGAAGGCAAAGATATTTCCATCAATGTTATTTCCAAGAGCGGAACAACAACCGAACCAGCCATCGCTTTTCGTATTTTCAAAGCATATCTGGAAGAGAAATATGGCAAAGAAGAAGCGAAAAAGCGGATTTACGCGACAACCGATAAAGCTAAAGGAGCTTTGAAAACCGTCGCCGATCAGGAAGGCTATGAAACATTTGTCATTCCGGACGATGTCGGAGGCAGATACTCTGTACTGACTGCTGTCGGCTTGCTGCCAATTGCTGTGAGCGGTGCTTCCATTGAGGATATGATGGCAGGAGCGAAAGCCGCCATGAGTGATTTCTCTGATCCAGCTCTCGCCAGCAATCAGGCTTATCAATATGCAGCAATTCGCAACGTTTTATATAACAAAGGCAAAACAGTGGAAATGCTGATCAATTACGAACCACAACTTCAGTATTTCTCCGAATGGTGGAAACAGCTATTTGGTGAAAGCGAAGGAAAAGATCAAAAAGGTATCTTCCCTTCTTCCGCCAATTTCTCAACGGATTTACATTCTTTGGGACAGTACATTCAGGAAGGACGAAGAAACATTTTCGAAACAGTCTTGCATGTCCAGTCTGCGAGCAATGAAGATATTACTGTTACTGAAAACGAAGCCGATCTGGATGGTCTCAACTATCTTGCTGGAAAGACTATTCATGAAATCAATGATAAAGCTTATCAAGGAACACTGCTTGCCCATACAGATGGTGATGTACCAAACCTCACCATAGATATACCAACGCGAGATGCGTATACATTCGGCTACCTGGTGTATTTCTTTGAAAAAGCTTGTGCGGTAAGCGGCTACCTGCTTGGTGTCAATCCATTCGACCAACCCGGTGTAGAAGCTTATAAAAAGAATATGTTTGCCCTGCTTGGCAAACCTGGCTACGAAACAGAAAAAGAAAAACTAGAAAAGAGATTATGATTATCCAGTAAGCAACAAATTTAAATTATTTTTTCAAAACAGGTTTATATTTCCTATAATTGGGAATTACTAGTAGCGTAAGACTTTCTCGTATTCCCCCTGTAAGCAAAGCGTCTGGCGCTTTGCTCTTTTTTTGCTTTTTTTTAATACTCGTTCGCGAAATTGTGGTAACTGCAAGTTCTGTGATGATACGTTATACTGTAATTAGTTCAATAAGGGGGTAAATGTTTAAATGAGTTTATTTGATACAGTTTATAATCGATTTCACTCACGCTCTGTCAAATGGGATGCTCTTGAAGATGTCTTCCAAACAAATGATGTATTACCGATGTGGGTGGCAGATATGGATTTCAAAGCACCAGAAGAAGTCAATCAATCGCTTATCAAAAGGGCTGAACACGGGATTTATGGTTACACTGTCGTCGACAGCAGTGTAAAAAACGCCATCATCGGCTGGCAAAAACGTCGTAATAATTGGTCTGTCAAACAGGAATGGCTCTCTTTTTCGCCAGGAGTGGTAACCAGTCTGAATTTGGCTATTCAAGCTTTCACGAATCCTGGTGATAAAGTGCTGATACAAACACCGGTTTACACACCTTTTTACAATGTAATCAAAAACCACGGCAGAACACTCGTTAAAAGCCCTTTGTTATGCAGGGACAACCATTACCAAATAGATTTTGAAGATTTGGAAGAACAGTTGCAATCCGGTGTCAAAGCAATGATCCTATGCTCCCCGCACAATCCTGTCGGACGTGTATGGACAACAAAAGAACTTAGTGAAATCGCGCGTCTCTGTCTAAAAAATGAGGTACTAATTATTTCTGACGAGATACATGCTGACCTCACTTTTCCAAGTGTGAAACATACGCCGATGGCCGCTATTTCCAAAGAGGTATCGAATCAGTGCATCACTTGTATGGCACCGTCTAAAACGTTCAATCTTGCCGGCTTACAGGCTTCCTACACTATTATTGAAAATGAACATTTAAAGAAAAAATTTGATGAACAACTTTCTAAACAAGGACTTGGATCGCTGAATACCATGGGAAATTTTGCTATGGAAGCAGCTTATAATCATGGAGACCAATGGCTTGATGAACTAAAAGCACTATTACACTCCCATACGGAATATGTCTTGAAAGCGTTCGAGAGCTCTACTGACAAAATAAAAGTAACCAAACCTGAAGGAACCTATTTGTTGTGGATGGATTGTACAGGAATGGATATGAACAGCGATCAATTGAAAACATTTATGATTAAGAATGCCAAAGTTGGTCTGAATCCGGGAATTTCCTATGGAGAGGAAGGAGGTCAGTTCATGCGTATGAATATCGCCTGTCCAAGCGAAACACTGCAAGAAGGCGTCAGACGCATTCTCGAGGCAATAAAAACAAATGAATCTGTCCACGCTTAATCTAGCCATGAAAAAACACGCATCCGAGACGATACGTGTTTTTTCATAAATTAATCACTCATCCGCTATGATTTTACCGCAAATAATTCTTTTGCCGCTGTTACCGGCAGGCTGACTTAGTCCATCATCTTTTCCCGCAGTAATAACCAAGGAGGTTCCATCCTTTAACAATAGGGATTTCTTCCCTTCTTTCAACGTAGCACCTGACAACATCAATTCTTCTTTCACCTTTCCATCATCATCCGCGTGGATATTCGGTAAGTCTCCCAAATGTGGCCCTTTGGGATTCATTGGCCCATGCTGTTTTTTTTCAGGGTTCAGATGGTTCCCCGCTGATTTAAAATCATTACCCGTACACTTCGGATGCTCATGGATATGGATGCCATGAAAGCCTGGTGATAAACCCTCTGCTTTAAGCTTTATTTTTACACCGTTCGATTCTTCCTCCAATTCTGCACTTCCCACCTGGTCACCTGAATGGTTATAAAGCTGTACTTTTTTTGTTGTCGGCGACTGATGCTGACATGCTGCAAGAAACACTATCATTATAAAAAATGTTGTAAAAAAACGCATCATGATACTCCTTCTGCGAGTGCTTTTTCATAGTATCCGCACAAGAGTGTTTTTTTATGCCCCGCCCGGGTGCTTGTTTGTTCTTTCATTCTTAGCTATTGCCCCATTGCTTTGAAGTGCTTTATAAAAACTTTACCTTCCCTGTACTGCTCGAAAAAAGTGATCCTCTTCTTAGAGGATCACTTTCGTTCAGCAGGAGTCTCCTTATCTTTAGCATAACCCTGCTGCATGTATGATTGATTAAATTTTTGTTCTTCTTTCTTGGACTTTTTAATGAGAATGTACATCATGATCACAGCTCCGACCATGAAAATCACCAAAGAGATCACTGCCGGTATATATTCTGCCTTATTTTCAGGAAAATAAAGAAATTCCATCATGGCAAACCACATCCTTTTTAACAAGCTCTTATATCATTACATGCTATTATAACAAAAATATACTTCTGGAGCTCGCAGTCAGCCTATTGTTCGCCAAATAGACATTTTTTTGGCACAATATAAGGGAAGGAGAGGATAGCATTGAAGGAATTCGATATCGGCGAAACTGTCCGCGCGCATTATAATTCTGGTACATATATTGGCAAAATCAAGGAAGACCGCGGCGAACGCATGCTGGTGGAAGTACTGGCGGTTGACAAGCATCCCCTGCAAGGCGACATTCATAATTACAATCAAATTGAGGGTGTCTTTTTCCATGAAAGAAAAGCGTTGGCACTCCATGAAAAAGCAAATATTAAAAAGGCAGCCATCCACCCATATGATGAAGAAATCCTCCGTTATGGCGTTTCCCTGAGAAAAGCCGTAGAGCAACTAAAAGAAAAATTGCTTGCAAAGGATACGCCATTTAACCGTCTGGCACTGGAAAAATTAGAAGGTCTTGAAAAAGAAAAGTATGTACATCTTTATGATAAGTAAAAAAGCTGAAAGGGATCGGGGAACTGATCCTTTTCTAAGTTAATCTTGAAGCTCTGAAGGGTTTCTTCTTTAAACCATCGGCGGCCGCATATTTCTTTTCTTTTTAACAGGCTGGCCATAAATCATAACTGTTATTTTTGGTGCGTAATTGAACAGCAGCATACCAATAAATGCAGCAATGATGACATAAATACCAGCAAACACTTTAATACCCGCCACTGCTATCGCTGCAATGACAACAGAAAATTCTCCCCTGGCACAAATGGAAAGCCCTGCCCGAAAAGACACACGTTTGGACAACCCATACCAGTGCCCGCCAATGATTCCGACAAGCAGTTTAGCAGCAATCGACCAAATAAGCAATGTTATGAGCAAGCCTACGTAAGGAACGCCATGAAGCAAATCGATGGTTGTCCCAAAATGAAGGAAAAACAATGGGAGCAGCAAGTCCTGTACTGGAGTGACTGTAGTTTGAATCCGTTCAACTTTTCCAATTTCAGCAAGCATGACCCCTGCCAAGAAAGCACCAAGTACCTCTGACAAGCCCAGGTAAATAGCAACACCGCCAAATATTGTCGCGATGCCGACTAGTAAGCCGATTTTAATATCCTCGTCTTCCAATCTTACCAATAAGTTCTCAAATTTTTTAAATACGGTTTTTCCCAACAGGATAGCCACAGCAGCCAAACCAAAGATTTTCGCAATGAGTAACAGCAAATCGGTGCCTGTAAAAGCGGAACCAGAACCAAGCGCGATTAATATCGCAACAAAAATAGGGGCGACAAGGTCTTCGAAGATTAAAATACCTAAGATGAACTCCGTTTCGGCGTTGGCCATGCGACCTTTTTCATTCAGAAGTTTTGCAGTGATGGATGAACTTGTGGCAAAAACAATGCCACCAATCAAAAAGGCTGTATACCAGCTGAGGCCAAAGGAAACTGTGATCAAAGCTGTGATTCCCAAATTGAGCACAACATCGAGCAGTCCGGATCCCCATATCTTTTTAGCGATATGTCCAAGTCGTTTCACATTGAATTCCAGCCCCATAAGGAAGAACAGCATGACGATAGCGACCTCTCCGAGCAAACTCAATATTTCATTTCCGGAAAGGAATTTCGCAAGTACAGTACCAAGTAAAATGTAAAGAATGGCATTGGGGAATTTTGTCTTTAAGGAAAAATATCCCAGAAGAAAAATCCCCAACAAAATCAAACCTGTGCTTAACAGCATTGGCAATTGACTAATCAATATACATCATTCCCATCATTCCTTGCCATGGCAAATATCTGTCAACGTTGATATTTGCTCGTCTTTTCCAATTGACATCAAGATATCACCTGCTTGCAGCACCGTATCCGGCTCAGGTATTGCTATGATATCTTCTCCTTGCACAATACCGATGATTGTCGCACCTGTCTTGTTTCTAATATCAGATTCTTCAATGGTTTTATCGACAAGCGATGATCCTTCTTTCAGCTTGATGTAATCAATGATGATTTGCTTTTTGAACATGCGCAGCTTATCCACATCAGCCGGCTGGTATGTGGCACCGAGCAACTGGGCAGCCAATTCCCTAGTTTCATCTGGTGTCAGATCAAGCGCAAAGTCCGCCTCATCACTATCCGCATCATCGAAAAAGTACATCTCCCTCTTCCCTGTATGGTGTACGATAATCACAAGCATATCATCCTCAGAGGTATGCATAGAGATTTTCTGACCAATGCCAGGCAATTGGGATACAGAAATTTTTTTCAATTATTTCACCTCAATAAACATTGTTAGAAAACTTGGCACCTCACCCTATAGCAAACATCTTTATTGCAATGATGATATTCATGCCTTATTTGCTGCGAAAAAATAAAAAAAGCCAGAGACTACTCTCCAGCCTATATTGTAAGGAAACAAATCTTGTTACAGCAGTATATGCTTATTCACCAAGATGTTCTTTAATGACTTCTTCGACACCTTTGATCGCATCCGCTTCGTCACTGCCTTCAGCACTGACAGTAACTTGCGCCCCTTTAGGAATACCAAGAGACATGACACCCATAATGGATTTCAAATTCACTTTTTTTCCATTGTAAGAAATTTCAACTTCTGACTGGAATTGACCAGCTTTGTTTACCAGCAATGTAGCAGGGCGTGCGTGCACACCTGTGTCTGCAGTGATTGTAAAAGTTTTTTCCGTCATGTATGTTCATCCTTCCATTATATTCAGTCGTAATACTGCCCAGCAAGAGCAGATCGACTATGTATGTTTTATGTTCAAACATAAACATATTATATACTATTATTCGTGTAAAATGAACCAAAAAAGACAAAATATCCATCTCATGTTAAAGTTGGAGTATATTAAAAATATATATTGGCATATTGCCAATACAGGAGGAAACATAATGAGTGTACATATTGGTGCAAAAGCTGGCGAAATAGCTGATAAAATCCTGCTTCCAGGGGATCCGCTTCGGGCGAAATTCATTGCTGAAACATTCCTTGAAAGCGCAACATGTTATAACGAAGTACGCGGCATGTACGGTTTCACCGGAACGTACAAAGGTGAACGCGTCTCTGTTCAAGGAACAGGCATGGGCGTCCCTTCCATTTCCATTTATGCAAATGAACTGATGCAAAGCTATGACGTAGAAAAGCTTATCCGTGTAGGCACTTGCGGTGCCATCCAAAAAGATGTCGAAGTACGGGACGTCATCCTGGCCCAGGGAGCGACAACAGATTCGCGTACTAATCAATTGATTTTCAATGGGATTGATTACGCTCCGCTTGCAGATTTCGACTTATTGAAAAAAGCCTATGAAGTTGGAGATGCAAAAGGGCTGCACTTGCGTGTCGGCAATGTTTTCACAAGTGATACGTTTTACCGGGATAATGCCGAAGCAGTGCATGAACTCCTTGCTGCGTATAAAGTACTGGCTATTGAAATGGAAACGACAGCTCTCTATACATTGGCTGCAAAACACGGCCGTCAGGCTTTATCCATCCTTACTGTTTCTGATCACCTTTTGACTGGCGAAGAAACATCGTCCCAGGAAAGACAAACAACTTTCAACGAGATGATTGAAGTTGCCCTGGAAGCTGCAATCAAATAGATATTTTTTCAGGCCGGCATGGTATTGCCGGTCTTTTACAAGAATAATATTTATTTCAAGCCCCTTGAATTCTCGTACTTTTCCACAAATATCGGAATAAGGCTGGCATGCTTTGTCACACAAACTGCCAAATAATTACATAAGAACCTTTATTGTCAACTCATAAAATAACGAGTTGACAATAGATCGATCTTTGCGCTATTCTTAAATTGAAGAGGGGGATCTTATGAAATTACATACATATGAAATTACGATAGGTTCTGTTTTTGTTTGTCTGATGGCTATCGGTGCGAATATCACTGCATGGTTTCCAATGCTCGCTGTTCCTATTGGCGGTACCGCTGTACCACTTTCATTGCAGACCTTTTTTGCCATTGCCGCAGGGTTGATGCTAGGAAAGAAACTTGGAAGTATCGCCATGATTGCCTATGTTCTGATCGGTACTGCAGGCGTTCCTGTCTTCGCTGGATTTTCCGCCGGTCCGATGGCATTAATTTCGCCGACCGGAGGATTTATTTTTTCTTTTATTGCTATTGCCTTCTTTTCTGGCTGGATTTCTCGTATCAAGCAGGTTCCAATGGTTTCTACATATATAGCTGGTGCTGTAGCTGGCCTTTTGTTCAACTATGGTATTGGCGTGACTTATATGTATATAGGAATGAATACATGGCTTCACCTACCTATCAGTTACCAGCTTGCTTGGACAGGCATGATCCCATTCCTGATTAAAGATGGCGGTTTGGCTATTCTTGCAGCTTTATTCGTGCTGCAATTGTCCAAACGACTAAACCCGGCTGTACCCCCGGGAAGAAGTCAACATTAAAACCTTATAGTTCTAGAAGCTAAGATGATATCTAAAATTGCGGAAGATATCATGCTATTATTCTTGCCAAGTAAAACGGGAGCCCACGCAAGGCTCCCATCCATCATTTTCCGTGAATCTGTTCACGAAACACTTGCATGGCATCATCTTCGTTCAAATCTTGCAACTGTTGCTCTGTCAATTTGCCATTACCTTTTTTGATGACATACACATCTAATTCCTTCTTGCCCCATTCTTTGAATACGTCAGCTACAGTATCATAGTACAAATCAATCTTATGTCCCTGGATGGCCTCGCCTTTATCAGCAACTACGCCATAACCATATCCTGGAATGAATAATATTGTTCCAATCGGATAAACATTTAAATCTGCCGCAATCGTAGAATACAAATCCCTTTTGACTTTGACACCTGAATAAGTGATACCGTATTCCGGATGTGACGGTGATTTGCCAGTCGACTCCACACCAGCTGTATACCCTGTTGCGATAACTTTTTCCGTCGGATGCTCCCCGCTTTTCACTACTTCTTCTAATGTCTTTGGTCCTTGTATTTGTTCGCTCGATATATAGAATGTTCCAGAATCGAGATGATTCAACGATTTTTTCTTTAAAGCTACATGACTATCCACATGTTCATGTGCTATTTCATCAGTCAAGCCATCCGCTCCCTGTTCCTTGGCGTATGCGCGAAAATCATCCAATGATACATTAGAAATGCTGGTAACTGTTGTGTAGATCGCACAAAAAAATAATAACACCATACTTGTACGTTTAAAAAAACTGCTCATTTCTTAACAACATCCTTTCTGGATGTCATCATTCCCAATCAAACAGCTTTTTATGCACAATTCATTTATAAAAATAAACTTTTCGGATTATTTTTATTCTACTTTACTATCACGCAATTGGCTGCAAAGTGAATCGTCAGCTTGTTTAGTTGGGTACATCTGTCTAAAAATGATACATGCTTATATGGAAAAACCAGCCATAAAAATACGCGGCTTTCTCCCCCACAGGAAAAAACCACGCACTGATGTATAAACAATCTTAAAACATTTGATAACCGCTTTTTCGCAGCAGCCTGATCACAATACCCGAAACAATCGTGCCCACAAACCCGGAGATTAATATGGTGATATCCGCTGCAGTCAAATGCAGCAACTCGCTCCCAAGCTTTGAAAACGCGTTTCCTGGATTTTTAAAATAAGCTGTAGTTGGCATGCCGTCGATAATCATGATAATGATGATCGGATAAAGAAAAGCCATCAGCCAAGTCTGGCGCAACAGCATATTCAGTATAAAAGCAATACCGAAGAAAATGACAAAATACAATAATATGGAAACTACCAACTGTATCAAATTTACGATTCCCCTTCACGAGCTTGTACCTGCATTTATCATAAAACGAAAACAGATTGAACGCAACCTTTTCCAAGATTAATAGAATATATTGAATTTCCCTTTTTTGAACAGCAAGTTTAATCCGCCCAACTTCAGAAGATATCTGTTATCGATCATTTTTTTCATAAAAGTTGCTTTCCATCCAAACATTTTCCAATTTTTGAACAGAACGGCAATTGCATCATTGTGGCCAAGAGACGCGACTGTACCAAGATCTTTCGGTACGAAAGCAGATAGGCTTCCTTCCCCGCCAATTCTTTTCAAAATGTTCGTTGAAATAATTTTAGCCTGCTGAATAGCCATCTGAGCGGTTGGCGGAAACGGCCGGTTGGTCTTCGGATTTATAATGGAAGCGCAGTCCCCGACCACAAAAATGTCCTCATACCCTGGTGCTCTCAGCTCAGGCGTCACCTCGATTTTTCCACGAGTTGTCTGGAAACCAGCTGCTTCTACGATAGCATTGGCACGGACTCCCGCTGCCCAAATAGTTGTCAAGGTAGGAACATGTATCGGTCTCCCGTCTTTTTCATAAACGATATAGTCTGGACCACACTCCCTTAACGATGCGCCGGTTACAAACTCTACCCCCCGGGTTTCCAATGAATTCATCGCATACTCCACTAAATCCGGATCAAACCCAGGCAAAACGGTTGGAGAAGATTCTATACTAATCATACGAACTTTCACCTTATCGATATCGTATTCCTCGCATAACTCAGGAATGCGGTTGGCCAGCTCTCCAAGAAACTCGATCCCTGTGAACCCTCCGCCGCCAACCACAATATTCAAACGGGCAGGATCTTTTTTCTCCTCATTATGATATTGCGCAAAATTATATGCCAGGTGCTCACGAAGCAATCTGGCTTTATTTAACGTCCCTATCATAAAAGCATTTTCTTTCAGCCCTGGAATACCGAAAGTCTCTGCTTCAAATCCCAAGCCGATAACAAGCGTATCATAGCAAATCTCCCCGTTCTTCAGCTTTACCTTTTTTTCTTCCGGGTTGATGGCAATGACTGTATCCTCCATGAATTGAATTCTCTGTTTATTGATCACTTCGCGGATTGCAATCCTTGTTTGATCATGGTGAATGGTACCTGCGGCCGTTTCATGAAGCCAAGTGGTCTGATAATGGTACGGATGCTTGTTAACAAGTGTTATTTCAGCTGGATTATCTTTCAAATTTCTCTGCAGTTCTATCGCTGTCATCAGACCGCCATAACCGGCGCCCAGAATGACAATTCGCTGTTTATTCATGATGGCCCCCCAATTTTCTGTATATGTGATGTGTTTCACTTATTGTTTCATTAAATCACGCATCCTTCTGTTGGGATGCCTTCAACGAAGTTATACGCCCGCAGGACGATCGGTTGTTATTTTCCATGAGTGCTTAAATCCTTCATGTTTCTTAAAGTCAATTTTGTAATGAAAATGTAATATAAATCCTTTTTTATATTATCGTTTTAAGGCACAAATTTCAACCCTTAACATTCTGTTTCTATAAATTGTTTCAGTAAACGAAATAAAATCAAACCAGCGTGTTCATAAAACATATGCACAACATTACTAACTGCAAGGGGTTTGTGATACGATAGGTATGGTTTAATTCTGTGTGAATGAAATGGAGGTTGCAAAGTTGTCTGATGAAATAGTTGATGTAACAATTATCGGAGCAGGGCCAACTGGTATGTTCACCGCTTTTTACGGCGGTTTGCGGCAAGCCAGTGTCAAAGTGATAGAAAGTCTGCCTCATACAGGCGGGCAGTTGACTGCGCTGTATCCAGAAAAATATATATATGACGTAGCTGGTTTTCCGAAAGTACGGGCGCAAGAATTAGTGGACAACCTGGAAAAACAGGCAAGAATGTTTGATCCGGAAATCCTTTTGGGCCAATCCATTGTCAGTGTGGAACAGCTCGAAGACAATATCCTGAAGCTGACTGCTGATACTGGGGAAATCCACTATACCAGAACCATGATCATTACGGCTGGAAATGGCGCGTTTCAGCCTCGTAGATTGAAAATTGGAACTTGTGATCAGTACGAAGATATCAATCTGCACTATTATGTCAAAGATATGAATTTATTCAGGGACAAGCGTGTCGTATTGCTTGGCGGCGGCGATTCAGCAGTCGACTGGGCGTTGATGCTTGAACCTATTGCCAAAAAAGTATCCCTTGTTCATCGCCGGGACACTTTTAGAGCACACGAGTCCAGTGTGGAACAGCTGATGAACTCTAACGTCGAAGTGCTGACCCCATATGTCCCTGCGGATTTTATCGCTTCAGAAAAAATTGAAAGAGTCATCCTGGAAGAAGTAAAAGGGGATAAGAAGATCGATATGGACGTTGATGCTGTACTTTGTAATTACGGATTTGTTTCTACTCTTGGCCCAATCAAGGAATGGGGCTTGGAAATTGACAAAAACAGCATTGTTGTGAATACGAAAATGGAAACCAACATTCCCGGTATCTATGCAGCAGGTGATATTTGCACTTACCCTGGGAAGGTGAATCTGATTGCTACTGGTTTTGGTGAAGGGCCGACTGCTATCAACAATGCAATGCAGTACATCAACCCGAAAGCCCGCGTTCAGCCGAAACATTCAACAAGTATGTTTTAAGGAATAAAATAATTCAAATACATGAAAAAAACCAACAACCTAAGGGGAATGTTGGTTTTTTCATGTAATGGTTAGTCTATCAGCATTTTTCCGGGCTGCCTTCACGGTTTTTCGCTCTAAATGAGGAACCACAGCCACATGAAACGATCGCATTTGGATTTTCGATACTGAAGCCGCCGCCCATCATGTTTTGTTTGAAGTCTATTTTCGTACCTTCTATAATCGGAATATCCTGTTTGAAAATAACCACAGGGACCTCATTTATTTCATCAATCATATCCAGTTCTTCATTTACTTCCTGATCAAAACCCAGGGAATAGGACAATCCGCTGCAGCCTCCACCTTTAATACCGAAGCGAAGTCGGACATCGCCATCTTCCTCTTTCATCATTTCTTGGATTTGTCGGCTTGCATTGT
This sequence comes from Tigheibacillus halophilus, assembly GCF_042683165.1. Classification (NCBI taxonomy): domain Bacteria; kingdom Bacillati; phylum Bacillota; class Bacilli; order Caryophanales; family Bacillaceae; genus Tigheibacillus; species Tigheibacillus halophilus. Next base: position 6,324 of record NZ_JBHUIZ010000002.1, on the reverse strand, counting down.
CTGTAATAGAAATCACCACGTCAATCCCTCCCTTGATATTTATTCTTCATATTCAGTATACAAACCCGTAAATCAGCTTGCAACCGTTACGAATTGTGTAGGTTGATGAATTGTGATTCGCCAGACTTATAATGAGTGTCTATTTAAGTATCATTTACGCTTAAAAAGTATGAGATGTTTCGGAATAACCCACACCTTCAGTCGCTTGGGTCATTTTTCTGTTTCCCGCATGACCGCCCCGCGGCTTTCCAATGCCCGATAGACCTTTTTTAGCATAGTAACCCCTTCAGCAACTATCTCCTCGTTAACAAGTACAACAGGATATAGCAATTCATCATCCCAAATCTTTTGTACAAAATTTTGTTTCTGATCGTTATCTGGCGGATGATCGATATCGACATACTCGAATTGAAAGTCATCATCTACAAACTTTCTGGCAATCGCAGCTTGCAGCCATTCATAAGTATCCTTGGAACCGGGTGCACCAACACAGCTTGCACATATTTGTTGCGCACCATACACAGTAATGATAATATCATTGTTTTTCAATCAGCTTCTCCCCCTTAGTTGATTACTTTCATTTTACAAAATCGCTGATAAAAGATAAAATGAAAGTAATCAGCTAATAAAAAAAGCGATGGAAAATAGATTTTTTTGCCACTTCGTTTTATAATGATATATAAGAAAGGGGAATGTGCAAAATGCAGGATCAAGTACAGGAAGTATTGAACAAATTACGCCCTTTTTTACTTCGCGATGGCGGAGACGTTGAATTGATCGATGTTGACGACAACGGTGTGGTCATGCTTCGCTTAATGGGCGCTTGCGGCAACTGCCCCAGCTCCACCATTACATTGAAAGCGGGCATTGAACGGGCTTTGATGGCGGAAGTTCCTGGCATTACAGAAATCGAACAAGTATTTTGATATAGCATAATGAAATAATGGTCCGTGAAGACGATATTTTTCAAAAAGTCCACGAAAACCTCTTGAGGTATTTCGCGGACTTTTTCTTCATCTCATTTGCGTACAATTAATTACCTTGCAGGTTAATCACTTTGCAACGTTAGCTGTCCTATTTCTTATCTTCACTGGACAGGTGTTTTCGGCCCGTCGCCATAAAAGTAGCTATCCAGGTTATCCAGGCATAAACGCACCATATCCTTCCTCGTTTGAACGGTTGCCGAACCAATATGCGGCAGGCATACAGCATTCTTCAATGCAAGCAGCGTGTGATCGCTGCCAATCGGCTCCCGGGAAAAGACATCCAGTCCAGCTCCCTTGATGACACCATTTTCAAGAGCGCTTGCCAAATCCAGCTCATTTACAACTGCTCCCCTGGATGCATTGATAAAGATAGCCTCTGTTTTCATTTTTAAAAAAATGTCATGGTTGAACAAACCCTTGGTCTGTTCTGTCGCCGGTATAAGCGAAACAACAAAATCTGATTGCGTTAGCAGTTCATCAAAATTGACATAGGTTGCTGGTAAATCTTTTTCCGCTTGTGGCTTTCGGCTCCTGTTATGATAAAGAACACGCATATCAAAACCTCTCGCTCTTCTCGCAACAGCTTCGCCAATCCTTCCCATCCCGACAATGCCGATCGTTTTATGATGCACATCGCTGCCAGCCAAAAAGAATGGCGACCAAACCTCCCAGCCATCCTGTTTGATCAAATCATTGGCTTCCACCATTCTCCTTGCGGTTGCCATCAGCAAAGCGAATGTTAAATCGGCAGTAGTCTCTGTTAAGACGTCCGGCGTGTTTGTCACAATTATATGATGCTTTTTTGCAGCCATGATGTCAATGTTATCAAAACCGACAGCCAGATTAGCAATGATTTTCAATTGTGGATTCTCTCTCAAAAAACGATCATCGATTTTTTCAGTCAACATCGTGATCAACCCATCGGCCTTTTTACTTTCTTTTAAAAGCTCTTCCTTGTCTACAGGCTTATCTTCCTGATCCCACATATGAAAAGTGAAACGATCTGAATAAGGTTCAAGTAAAGATTTCGGCAGCTTCCTGCTGATGTAAATAACAGGTTTGTTCATGCAATCCCTCCTCTAATGAAGCTATAACCAGTGTAACACAGGGATCTGCAACTGTTCTTCATCGATACCGAGTATCCTGAACAAACCAGCCAGCTTTCTCTCATACATCTCCTGTTTTTCAACCAGATATTCCAGTTGTCGAAACGGGAACAGCTTCTCTTCTTTGGCCGCCAATCCTTCTTCCAAGCAGTCGAATAAATCAGCGGGAAATATCAATCTTGCATATAGCATCCGCATACCGAACACTGATAAGCGTCGAACAGACTGATAATCTTCCAAAAACTCTCTACATTCCCTGTCATTTGAACTGTAAAGAAAGCTTGTGCGCAGATATTCAGCAATATCCCGGCAAGGATGATCATATACCAATTCATGCGGCCATATCACCGGTGTAAAAGCATCTGCGGAAAATCGGCGAAAACCGATTACACCACGATCACCCTGATGATATCTCGGATCAGACTCAGTCTCCTTCATATATTGAATTGCATTTTCGCTTCTGCCAATCACATAAGGAAGAATGTCCATCACTAGTCTGTAAAAATCACTCGGATACTGCTGTGCGGCCTTCTCTGCATGTTGTTCAAACATGGTCAGTTTATTGGTCCATAAATTTCCCCATTGGCCATAACTGGAAATTTCCTGTGGCATAAAAGAATATCCTTCACTTGCCTGATGAAAACATGCCAATGTGCTCCCCATTTTTTGAATCGCGTCTCTCGCTGGAGTGTTTACCCGCATCACAAGGCATTGCCTGCCAGCGATAGTGACATACCAGCCCCCGTCTTGTTTCGGGATTGGCAGTGCTGTTTGCTCGTATTGTCTTTCCTGCAGATAATAGGCTAATGTAGCCTGTTCCATGTCTACGGCCCCTTCACCACTCGAAGGGAGGAAAAAATAAAGATATGTACCATCCGTAAACGTTTCCTTATTATCCCAGCTATCCGTTTTTCTTACAGTAATACCATATTCCGTCTGGAAAATATGTTCCATTTCTTTCCCTCCTTGCTATTACTACTAATATATGTATAAAATGGTGTAAATTAACTAAAAGAGAATGTTCAAACGTCCTCTAAAATGATATATGTTTTTTTGTTTTGAACAACACTCTAAAAGTAATATCTGAAGGAAACGGGTGAGACATAATGGATAAAGTAATCAAAAAGAGCGAGTTGGAAATCACAGCTAGAAATTGGCTGGAAGAACGTGGTGTGACCCTGAATGATATTGCTGAGCTCGTTTATTATCTGCAGGCTTCCTATCACGACAATTTGACGATCGAAGAATGCCTTTACAATGTCGATCGAGTATTGACAAAGAGAGAAGTGCAGAATGCCATTTTGACAGGCATCCAGCTTGACAGGCTCGCAGAACAAAAGTTATTGGACCAGCCGCTTCAGGAAGCACTCGAGATTGATGAAAGCTTATATGGCATCGACGAGATCGTCGCATTCTCCATTGTGAATGTGTATGGTTCGATCGGTTTTACGAATTACGGATATATCGATAAACAAAAGCCTGGGATTTTAAAAAAATTGAATGACAAATCAACAGGGGAAGTACACACCTTTCTGGACGATATCGTCGGTGCGATTGCGGCTGCCGCCTCAAGCAGGCTGGCGCATTCCAATGCCGACGATACATTGACTCAGATGGAAGACTAAAATCACCAGTAAAAAACGGAGGACAGCTGTCCTCCGTTCATATCCGCTCCATCCATTCCTGTAAATGATGTACATAATGTGTAGGTTTTTCTTTTAACACAGCGTAATCATGAAATGGTGTCACCCCAGTAAAGACCATTAGCGTATCAATACCAGCATTGATCCCGGCCATAATGTCCGTATCATAATTATCCCCAACCATCAGCGTTTTTTTCCGTTTCGTTCCCAACACTTTAAGAGCTTGTTCCACAATAATTTTTTCGGGTTTCCCAATAAAAATAGGCTGCTGGTTCGTACTGACGCTCAATACGGCAGTCAAAGCACCATTTCCCGGAAGAAGACCACGCTCGGAAGGAATTGAAACATCTCCGTTTGTGGAGATGAAGGTAGCGCCGTTGCGTATCGCCAAACACCCTTTGGCAAGCTTTTCATAAGTAATGTCTCTGTCTATGCCAAAGATAACAAAATCACAATCCTCATCAGTCATCCGCAGACCAGCTTCTTCCACAGCCGTTTTGATTCCCTCTTCCCCGATGACATAACAGCTGGCACCTGCTTTTTGCTCCCTGACAAAATTGGCTGTAGCCATGCTTGTTGTGAAAACATGCTCCTCAGTCGCCTTGATATTCATCGCATTTAGCTTCTTAGCGACTTCTGCAGGTGTTTTCGAAGAATTATTTGTTACGAATAAGTATGGAATGTGCTCATCAACCAGCTTTTGTATAAAAAGCGGCGCATCAACAATCACTTCTTCTCCACGGAACATCGTCCCATCCAAGTCAATTAAATATCCTTCATATTTCTCCAACTTCAAAACTCCTTTGTTATCAAATACCTATTCATCAAAGTACTTTTCAAGTTTCCTTAGACTAGTTTCTAACTTGCTCCATGGTGATATCCCCAAAGCACATGAAAACTATTGAAATTTCATAAAATCGATTTTCCTTCGCACTTAAAGTGTAAAACCGCCCAAAAAAAGAGATGCCTCTTGCACCGTCTTCGCTCAAGGCATCAGCTGTGGGGCAGCTTTCTTTTTAAAAATCCATTTACATTGGCTGTCGCCATCTGTAATACATTGATGGGAAACAATGTCGAAATCCGGAAAAAGCGCAGCATACATTTCCTGTTCATTGTGGCAAACCTGCTGGTAATTGACAGCAAGATTGGCAATGGGACAATGGAAGTTTTTCATGATATATTCACCACCATGTCTTGTTTCCAGCTCGACCATGTATCCTTTTTCACTTAGCAGCTCAGCAATTTCTGCTATTCTGCCTGCTTCTTCGTGAGCAGTCATTGCTTTGTCATAAAAGTCTTTTTCACGTTCCATACGCTTTTTCAATAAAGCATCTACCGCCTGGGATCCTTGCAGCTCCTCCAAATCCTGAAGCAGTTCTACGGGCAGATGCTCGTATTGGTTCGGATACATGCCATGTCCTCTTTTTGTCAGCTCATAAGTGAAAAAGGGCCGCCCTAATTTCTGCTTGACAGCATTCCTGCGAACGATGGACTGATTTTCCAGCTCATGCAGGTGCTTTCTGACAGCAGCATCAGATATGGTAAAATGTGTCATAATTGCTTCTAATGTCAAGGCTTTTTCTTCTTTTTTCAACACATCCATCAGTTTCTGTTTAGTGGATTTTCGCTGCATGGCTCCCCCACCTCTTACGCTTCATTTGTAAATGCATTGGCTACACCCAATTCACTATCAAGATAAGTAATAATATTTCCGCTGAATTGGTTCAGTGCTTCCATGTTTGTCTCCAACACGGTATACATATATTCATGATCGATTGCCAGGTAATCCTTAACAAGCAGTTTTCGCAAACCAATCACCTGTTTATAACTCTCACACTGAGTCTTTTCAATGACCTTTTCATCGGTCAATATGTCGATAATGTCTTCGTAACCGCCCGGATCCCGCATAATAAATCCATCTATCATCATATTTCCCGTATCGATCATTGACTCTATTACCATCTGCGTTATACGCTCCAAAGCCATATTATCCCATAAGCTATCTTGCGCAGGCTTCTTCAACTCAGACAACAGATCTTCCATATATGAAAGTATAGCTTCAATCTTCTTTCGCTCAATAAAGTACAATGATTCCAACCTCCCATGCTTCTTCTGCTATCATACCATAATCCCAGCTGCAAATGAATGTTTGCAAATCGTCTCATCCAATAATTTCCTATATTATTCCGGTATAATACGGCAAACTATATTTACAGTATATTTTAGAAAGGATGATGACTTTGGACAGGAAGGATGACGGAACACCATACGCGGATTTTTCAAATGTGGAGAAGCTCAGACACCAGTTGATTCCCGAAGAATTCCCAGATGGTCCCCTTGGCTCAGCGATCAATGATGATAAACCGGTTGAAGGAAAATCAACTCCTTGGCAGAAAGGCCAATATCGGGACAGCGCATTTACATTTCCCAATAAAGATTTACACGATGATCTGCCGCGTCAAGCACCTGGAGCGCATCCGATTCACGATGAAGATAGTGAAAAAGAGCAGTAGCCCTACTCGGTGGTTACCCCTAAAAGTTAGAGTTTTATTATGCAGCTGATTGGCTGGATTGAGTTCGGTATTCGAC
>NZ_JBHUIZ010000001.1:0-24284 GCF_042683165.1 Tigheibacillus halophilus | reverse complement strand
GCTCGACTTGCATGTATTAGGCACGCCGCCAGCGTTCGTCCTGAGCCAAGATCAAACTCTCCAAAAAAAGTGTTGTTTCTTAGCTGCTTGCTTTATTGAAAAAACAGGGTTGTTTTTTCATCTTCCATTCGATGACTTACATCGAACTTGCTTGACATACTGGTCGTTTTGTTCAGTTTTCAAAGAACGAATTTCTTGTTAATTGCTCTTAATCAGCAACTTTTTCATTATATCAACTTCACAAAAGAAAGTCAACAACTATTTTAAAAGTTTTTTGAGCCACATTCTTTCGAAAGCAGAAAATGAAGTGGGCCTGAGTGGACTCGAACCACCGACCTCACGCTTATCAGGCGTGCGCTCTAACCAGCTGAGCTACAGGCCCCGATTATAATGGAGCGGGTGAAGGGAATCGAACCCTCAACATCAGCTTGGAAGGCTGGAGTTTTACCATTAAACTACACCCGCGTTGCAAAAATGCAATCAATCGGTCTTCTATCAATCAATCTATATTCAAAAGATCACTGGTCGGGAAGACAGGATTCGAACCTGCGACCCCATGGTCCCAAACCATGTGCTCTACCAAGCTGAGCTACTTCCCGCAAATAATGGCGCGCCCGAGAGGAGTCGAACCCCTAACCTTTTGATCCGTAGTCAAACGCTCTATCCAATTGAGCTACGGGCGCAAGAAAAATAATCAAACAAAAAAACAAATGCGGTCGAGAAGACTCGAACTTCCACGGGATCAACTCCCACTAGGCCCTCAACCTAGCGCGTCTGCCATTCCGCCACGACCGCATGCATTAAAGTGCGGGTGAAGGGACTTGAACCCCCACGTCCATAAAGGACACTAGACCCTGAATCTAGCGCGTCTGCCGATTCCGCCACACCCGCAAAATGGTGAGCCATACAGGATTCGAACCTGTGACCCTCTGATTAAAAGTCAGATGCTCTACCAACTGAGCTAATGGCTCATACTATTTTGTTGATTCTTTTCGTCTTTTTAAAATGGCTGGGCTACCAGGATTCGAACCTGGGAATGACGGGACCAAAACCCGTTGCCTTACCGCTTGGCTATAGCCCAACGTAACAGAAAGAAAGTTTTACATTAAAAAAGATGACCCGTACGGGATTCGAACCCGTGTTACCGCCGTGAAAGGGCGGTGTCTTAACCGCTTGACCAACGGGCCATACTAATGGCGGAGAAGGAGGGATTTGAACCCTCGCGCCGCTTACACGACCTACACCCTTAGCAGGGGCGCCTCTTCAGCCACTTGAGTACTTCTCCATATGGCTCCACAGGTAGGATTCGAACCTACGACCGATCGGTTAACAGCCGATTGCTCTACCACTGAGCTACTGTGGAATATGTAAAAATATGTCAATCGTTGCTCTGCTAATAACAGCAACGAAAAATATTATACACTGTTTAAACATTAGTGTCAACAATTTGTTATTCTTTATGGCCGATGAATCACTTCTGTAACATCAGCTTTATTAATTTAACATGCTTTACATCTTTTAGTCAATGATTTCATTTAAATTTGTAAAATAATATCATTTTCAGTCAAACACCTTGTGCAAGTCGCGAAAAATTGTTCATATATCCCTTCCTATTTTATATATTCCAATGCCAAACCATTTTTTCATTCCAGTATTGATCGCCTATTAGACTGTTACTAACCTGCCCCTGCATTTTCCGCAACGATATTTCGCGACATTCATTCTCCTCCTTCTTTTATATAACTGGCCACAGCTTTTACAGCGATAAGTATGCTTGAAAGTTTCTTGCTGGGATGGCAAGGGGGTACAAAAACGCGGGGAGCCTGTCTTCTTAAGCAAGTTCTTGAAGTCTGCATCACCGTGTTTATACCCTTTTCCTTCAATATATAAATGGTGGTGGCAAAGTTCATGTTTAATAATGCCGATGAACTCCTGCTTGTCAGCCTCAGTAGCGTATTTTGGATTTAATTCGATTCTATTTAAAGAAGGCACATAGCGCCCACCTGTCGTTCTTAATCTGGCGTTGAACATTACCTCATAGTGATAAGGTTTTCCGAAATAATCAAGTGATATTTGATTGACGAGGCTCGCTAATGCTTCCGATGAATATTCCATACCCGCTTCCCCCGTTTTTAATGTAATAAATAGTTTCTTTCAAATCTCTCTTTAGATGATAATGTACTTTTTGACTTATATCAAATGTACATGCGGCTTTCAATCCCTCCAAATCTTTCCAAACACTGCAAAATTCATTTGTTGTTTCTTTTCCTTCATATAATATAAATAGGAAAAAGATTACTTCCTATTCAACAATGCAGTTCTCCTATAAGTTATGGTATAATAAGATATTATATTGTCAATTATATGAAAAGTGGTGCAATGATGGGGGAATTTTATCATGCTGAAATAACTTCTGTCTTGATTGCTCAGAAAGCTGATTCATTTGTGACAGAAAAAATATCCTCCGTCGATCTGCAATACGGAGGTATTCCCGGTGATCTTCATTTCGGTTTAACAAAACGTGCCGGAGCAAGGGAGCCAATGTATAAACGGGGAACAGAAATCTTGAACCGCAGACAAATATCCATCGTTTCTGCTGAAGAGTGCGCAATCATCGCAGAAGAAATGGATGTGCCAAAGATACTTCCAGAATGGATAGGCGCAAATATCGTAGTAAGCGGGATAGATCATTTAACGAAATTACCAGCTGGCAGCAGGCTGATTTTTCCAAGCGGCGCAGGAATTTTATGCGAAGGAGAAAACCTTCCGTGTATACACCCAGGACATGTCATTCAAAAACAATACCCAAATAAAAGTAATCTGGCAGCCCGCTTTGTAAAAGCAGCAATGGGTCTGAGAGGAATTGTAGGTATGGTGGAACATCCTGGTATGCTCCATACTGGTGACCAGGCAAAAATATTTATCGATTCTTAATTGGTGATTGCCGCCTGCTTCCAATGAAGAAAATTGCTCCTGGGAGCATATCATTCAATGAAAGCCCTTTCCTTGTATTATACACAGGTATGGTTGACACTATTTCTTCCCCTAATTCTCAATAAGCTTCTTTTAAAAGAAAAAACTGCAGCGTTAATTTCATCTCCGAATATCAGTGTCTGTGATAGTTTCACGCCTCTGCAAACGTTGTTTAAACTAAAGCTTGCAATCATATCATCTCAAAAACGATACACTTAATTAAATTTATTATAAATAAACATTGATTTTTATCATGTTTGTATTATAATAAGATACATAGAACAAAAACTTGTTTAAGGGAGAGGTGCTTTCATTGACTGAAGAAAGAAAAACAATGACAACTGCAACAGGGTCCCCTGTTGGAGATAACCAAAACTCGCTGACTGCCGGACAAAGAGGTCCAGGACTCATTCAGGATTTTTATTTGCTTGAAAAACTAGCACATTTTAATAGAGAAAGAATTCCTGAAAGGGTCGTGCACGCAAAAGGTGCCGGTGCCCATGGTTATTTTGAAGTAACGAATGACGTATCAAAATACACAAAAGCAGCTTTCTTGAGTGAAGTTGGCAAGCGCACACCTTTATTTACCCGCTTTTCGACTGTTGCAGGCGAATTGGGGTCAGCTGATACTGTTCGGGACCCAAGAGGTTTCGCTACAAAATTTTATACTGAAGAAGGAAACTATGACTTAGTCGGTAACAATACACCTATTTTCTTTGTACGTGATGCTATCAAATTTCCTGATTTCATCCATACACAAAAACGTGATCCACGTACACATTTGAAAAATCCAACTGCCGAGTTTGATTTCTGGTCTTTATCTCCTGAATCACTGCATCAGATCACTTACTTGCATGGTGACCGTGGAATTCCAGCGACACTTCGCCACATGAATGGTTATGGCAGCCATACGTACAAATGGGTCAATGCACAGGGTGAAGCTGTATGGGTTAAATACCATTGGATCAGTGATCAGGGCGTCAAAGGATTGGATGAAGATCTGGCAACGAAAATGGCTGGAGAAAACCCTGATTATCATACAGAAGATCTTTATAATGCTATTGAAAACGGTGATTTCCCATCTTGGACACTTTATGTACAAATCATACCTTACGAAGACTACAAAACGTACAAATGGGATATCTTCGATGTGACAAAAACAGTTTCTAAGAAAGATTATCCACGGATTGAAGTAGGGAAAATGGTTCTCGACCGTAATCCGGAAAATTATTTTGCTGAAGTAGAACAAATTGCCCTATCTCCTGGAAACTTCGTACCTGGTATCGAGGCATCTCCAGATAAGATGTTGCAGGGACGTATTTACAGCTATGGGGACGCACATCGTTACCGTCTAGGTATCAACCATCATCAGATTCCGATCAACCGTCCACTTGTTGAAGTGAACAATGGTTATCGTGATGGTTACATGCGTGTGGATGGCAATGCCGGAGGCGAAGTAAACTACGAGCCAAATAGTTTCAATGGCCCTGCCGAGGATCCAAGCAAGAAAATATCACCATTTGAAGTTTCTGGTGAAGCCCAAGCGGTTTCGTACAACAGCGATGATCACTTTACCCAAGCAGGGGATTTGTATCGTTTGATGAGTGCTGATGAAAAAGAACGTCTCATCAAAGCATTTGTTAACCATATGGAGCCAGTTAAAAAAGAAGAAATTAAACTGCGTCAGATAGAGATATTCTACAAAGCCGATCCTGAATGGGGAGAAAAAATCGCCAAAGGATTAGGTTTGCAAGTCCCTGAAACAGTTAAATAAAGCATAAAAAAAGAAAAGGCGTATAACTTATCAAGACCTAAATGAAAAAAAGCTAAAAAAATTAAAGGGCATAACATATTTTATATGAATAATATGTTATGCCCTTTCTTATTCAAATATCGAACCCATTAATACAATGTACATTCCAAAGTTTGAACCTATTGATAATGAAAAGTTGTGTTATCTTTGTAAAAGCATATCGACGTGAGGAATATTATCTTCTAAATATTTTTCAGATATGGTTTGGAAACCAAAGGAACTATAGAATTTTGTTAAATAATCTTGGGCTTGAATTTTAACAGTTGTTTCTTTTAATTCATTTTGGATAAAATCCAGCCCTTTTTTTAAAAGTTCCCCTGCCATTCCTTGACCTCTGTATTCTTTCTTTACAAAAACTCTTCCAATCGAACTTTCTTGATAGGAAACACCTGCAGGTACAATCCTTAAATATGCAATGATTTCTCCATTGTCTTCTTTAAAAAGATGATATGAAAAGGGGTCTTTACCATCAACTTCTAAATAAGGACAATTTTGTTCAACCACAAAAACTAAGGTTCTTTCTTTTAATAGATTGTATAGTTCCATATTTGTTAACTCGTCAAATTTTTTTACATTCCAACTCATAAAATTTCACCTCTTGTTGTTGTTTATTGCAAATATAATAAACTTTCCATGATCAATAATTTCTTTTGTTTCCTTTTTTAACAAATTCCCAGTCAACTTCTACATTTTTCCTCACTCTTTGAAGAAGATTAAAAATGGTCTCTATTTCTACTTTTGTAAATCCATCTAGTGCAACCATATTCGAATGATCATTTTCTCTTTTTATGAAAGGATAAACATTCTTGCCTTTCTCTGTTGGGAAAAGCTTTTTTATTTTTTTGTTATTGTCATCATCTTTCTTATCAATAAATCCATTTATTTCAAGCTTTTTTATAGCCCGTGCTGCTGTTGTTCGGTCTACTTTTATCATCTCAGCTAACTTTTCTTGGATGATTCCGGGATATTCACATATTCGAACAAGGTATAAATACTGCCCTTTTGTGAGGTCATATTCTTTAAATTCCATATTACTAATAGAATCTAATGCCCTTGCAATCATTCCAATTTCGCGAAGAATTTCTTGCATAATTAACTCCTTCCACTAATTTTTATTGTAAATACAACAAAAAAACTATATATTAAATATAACTTATTATTGTTGTATTTGCAACAATAATCAAAAGAGGGAGAGGGAGAGTAGGATGAAATATGTTTTTTATGTAGTTGGAATTTTAGTATTAACCTTTGGTATTTCTTTCACAATACAATCAAACCTTGGAACTTCGCCTTTTGATGCACTTTTGGTGGGACTATCTAAAAACGTTGGGCTAACAGTAGGTAGTTGGGAAATCATTCTAGCTTTCATATTGATTGTTTGTAATTCATTTTTAAAAAGACAAAGACCTGAAGTTTTGGGGTTGTTAACAGCTTTTATAGCAGGTATCGGTATTGATATGTGGCTGTTCTTATTGAACAATTTGATATCACCTGAACTATGGTATGGAAAAATTTTTTGTTTTGCAATCGGCTTAGTTGTTATAGGAATTGGTACAGCAATTTATTTACAAACAAATTTTGCACCGATACCAGTAGACAGATTAACATTAATCCTACAAGAATTAACTAGAACAAATATATTTTTATCGAGAACATTCATTTACCTCATTTTCCTAACTACGGCATATATTTTTAATGGCCCAATTGGTATCGGAACTTTACTAACCGTTTGTTTAGGAGGAATAATACTTAATTACTTTATGCCAATCACTAAAAAAGTAATAAGCTGCCTATTATTAAACACTTCTAAATCACAAATTTATGATAGAGATAAAAACCATTCTACATAGAATGGTTTTGTTAATGCTTCCTCTAACCTGCTTCAGAAGGGCGAACGTCGATCTCTCTTATAACTTTTTATAGACATCTGCATATGCTACTTTCAGTTGCTCCCTTAATTGCCTATTTTCCTCTGCTAACTTTTGATTTTTTCTTTTTAGTGATGCAATGAGAGCATCTTTATTGTTTTCGTTCATTTCTCGCTTTACCTGTTTGGGAGTCGGTACTTGTGACTGTTGATTTCGTAATGTTTCAATTCTTGAACGGAAATCTTTGTTGTTATACAATGTTGCTTTTGAAACATCTGCTTCGCTGGATACACTGTTAAAGTTTATTTTCCCATTGGTCCGTATGAGCTTTTTAAGGGCTTCGTCCACCTTTTGATAGGTGTTAGCTTTACGATTGGCATGGATGGATTTTAAGTGGGCAGAACGGTCATATTCAGTTATTTTGAACACCTAACTTTCTTTTTATCCGATCCTGTCTACCAAAGATGATATTTCCTTCTTGTAAGGTATTTAAGATGTGTTGATAGCGTAGAAGGTTCTTTTCATTTTTTTTAGCAATATCTTCTCGGCCACGTTGTTTCGCTATCTCAACAGCTTTTGTAGCTGTTTTGACATGAAGTTCATACTTTTGCTGATCTAATTCCGAAAAACCTACTGCTAAGTCCTTGCATGGCGTTTGGTTATCGCCACAAGTTAGGCATGGAGGTGCTTCCATGTGAGGACAATTACCATTCAGACGAGCATGACACGTTCCATAAGGGTTGTCCATCGCGTTGAGTTTATGGTCTTGCCATAACGCATCTAATATATCGGCAGGTATATCCTCTCCTGCTTTGATTTCTTGTACCTCACCGTTTAAGTCGAAACTAAAAACTCCTTGTTTCATAACTGATTCAAATGCTTTTCTTTTTGTATTATCTAATAACTTGGCATATCGCATTGTCATTTCAGGTGACGCATGAGCTAATAACTCTTGTACCGTTAGAATATCCGCACCACCATTTAACATTTTCACCCCGTAGGTGTGACGGAATTGGTGAGCTTTGAAATGAAACAGATTTCCATTTTCATCCGTTATGTTTTTTCGCCTGGCTAAAATATTTAGTTGCTCTTGAACCCACCCTTGAGAAAAAGGTTTACCTTTTCGTTGACCTCGATAGCGAACAAAAATATACCCTTCAGGATTATTTTCCTGATGACTTAGTTTTTTGGTTTTATTAATAAGTACGGCAAGAATATCGGCTAACTCATTGTCAATGGGAATTCGATGCCCCTTTACATATGTTTTTTCAATATCTGTTGCAATGGAGTATTGACCATTAAGTTTTACCAAGCAATCAGAGGTTAGTCCTAATACATCGGATATTAAGAATATATACTCTTGATTGACCATAAATTATTAAACAATTGCTGATAATAGACATACTTCACTTCTAAATTTATTGAAGATTCACTAAATTCAAAGTGAATATTTTTATTTGAAAAATTATATTTTGCTACCAGTTTTTCAAACTGTTTAATTTCGCCTATATCGTTAATATTCCATTTGTCATTGACTAAGAAATATGGATCTTTTACTCTCTCAATTGAAACAGAACCATTTTCTTGAATTGTTTTTATGGGATAAGTGGAAAGACCTCTTTGTAATCCTTCGTGAAAGCCTATTTTATCTACCTGAACATTTTTGAATTGTTTCATCCAGTTACTCCTATCAGTCATTTTTCTTTAGGTTAAATTCGGATTGAGCATTTTGCCAATCTTGTCGAATATCTTCATCCGACGGATGTAGGTACAGATTCATTGTTGTTTGAATTTGAGAGTGATTTAATAAACCTATAATCTAGCTCTTTTTCTTGTAAGTAGATATAAAAATGTTTTAAGGAATAGCAATATGTCTTTTGAGTATTAGGACTCTTTCCTGTCTTATCTAAATACTTTATATATTTCATAACCGGCATTACAGGGAACCCATTTTCATTTAGTAATATGTATCTCTTGTTGTTACCCTCAATAAGAATTTCTTGTACCCTCATAACACACTTCACCTCTAAAAATATTAACGCTTGGCCTAAAGATCCCTCGTCACATTATGCCTCCCACCGTGGGTCGATGTCCTTCAATTTAAACAAACATATGTTCCTATGTATTGTAGACATATTATACGTTATTTTCAACATCTAATTAACAAGTTTAATGTACAAAAGAAAAGAGGATATATGTTCATATATTGAACATAATATCCTCTTATTAGTTTAATCTTGTTAACAGTAGGTCTTTTCTTTTTTTATGCTTTATTTGGGTTCAACCATAGACAAGGCAATCCTTCCTTTATGCTCGTCAATTTTGTCCACCCAGACGGTGACCACATCTCCAACAGATGCGATATCCATTGGATGCTTGACGAATTTGTCAGCCATTTTCGATATATGGACAAGACCATCCTGCTTCACGCCAATATCGACAAACACACCGAAATCCACAACATTCCTGACAGTACCCTGCATCTGCATCCCTGGTTTTAAATCTGCCAGTGTCAGTACGTTTTGTTTCAGCAACGGCTGTGGAAAATCATCACGAACATCACGTGCTGGCCTGCTTAAGGCGTGCATGATATCCACGAGCGTCATTTCACCAATATCCAAAGTGTTGGCTGTTTCTTTCGCATCAAGTCCTCGTAATCCATCTTGAAGTTTGTCGGTCCCTATATCAGCGAGGCTGCAGCCGATCATCTGCAGCAGCCTTTCAGTATGCGCATAGCTTTCGGGATGGATCGGTGTTCTATCCAAAGGGTGGCTGCCATCAATGATCCTCAAGAACCCTATCCCCTGTTCGTATGTTTTCGCTCCGAGCCGCGGAATTTTTTTCAGTTCTTTACGGTCCGTGAATTTCCCATTTTCATTGCGGTATTTGACAATATTGTTAGCCACCGTTTTATTCAGACCAGAAACATGCTGCAGCAAAGATGGAGATGCAGTGTTCACATTCACCCCAACAAGATTCACTGCAGTTTCAACGACGAACGACAGCGATTCATGCAATGCCTTCTGGCTGACATCATGCTGATATTGTCCCACCCCGATTGATTTCGGATCAATCTTGACGAGCTCCGCCAATGGATCCTGTACTCGACGTGCTATCGATGCTGCACTTCTTTCTTCAACCTGCAGATCAGGAAATTCTTCTCTCGCTAGCTCAGATGCGGAATATACACTGGCACCGGCTTCATTTACAATGATATATGGGATGGATAGATGATGGTTATTGATCACGTCAGAAATGAACTGCTCTGTCTCTCTTGATGCTGTTCCATTCCCAATGGCTATCAATTCAATACTGTATGTACGAATCAGCTCCATGACAATTTTTTCAGCACCAGCTATGTCGTTCTTTGGGGCAGTCGGGTACATGACACCCACTTTGTGTACCTTCCCTGTCTCGTCCACCACTGCCAGTTTACATCCCGTACGGAAGGCAGGATCGACTCCAAGGATATTTTTCCCTTTCAACGGCGGTTGAAGTAACAGGCTTTTCAAGTTCTTCGAAAATATATCAATAGCCTGTTCTTCTGCTTTTTCAGTTAAACTGCTCCTTATTTCTCTTTCAATTGCGGGTTCTATCAGTCGTTTATAACTATCTTCCATTGCTGATTTCAATATGGCAGCGGCTTCTTCTTCTGCCTGCCGCTTGACTACCTTGGTCTCTAAATAGGATATGATCCGATCAGAAGGAGCAACAATGCTCACCTTCAATATTTCCTCTTTTTCTCCGCGATTTAGTGCCAAAATGCGGTGAGAAACAATGGAACGGATCGTTTCACTGTACTCGTAGTACATCTCAAAAACACGCTTTTCATCTTTTTCTACATCTTTACCTTGTGCTTGGATCGATCCACGTTTAAACGTTTCTTCACGGATATATGCACGATACGCCGGTTCATCGGCAATCCATTCTGCAATGATATCATTTACCCCGCTAAGGACATCCTCTATATTATGTAAAGCTTGCTCTTCTGATATATATACAGCAGCCTCAACCGCTATATCCCCTTGCTGTTCTTCATAGACTAGCTTCGCAAGCGGCTCCAGGCCTTTTTCCTTAGCAATGGTTGCCCGTGTCCTGCGCTTCTGTTTATAAGGGCGGTACAAATCCTCCAGGCGCTGTAATTGCTGAGCATCAAGAATTTCCTGGCGCAGCTCCTCTGTCATTTTACCTTGCTCTTCAATCAGCCGGATCACTTCATCTTTGCGCTGTGCCAGATTCACCGCATAATGCCATTTATCTTCAATGGCTTTGATTTGTACTTCGTCAAGACCACCAGTCATTTCCTTACGATAACGCGCAATAAAAGGAACTGTATTACCTTCTTCCAATAAGTCGATAACCTTGATGGCAACTTGCTGTTTCACTTGTACTTCTTTTGCCACCCATTGGGTCAGTTGTTTATCTAATGCTATTGCCAATGTTTCAGCCTCCTTATCCTTATACTGTTATTTTATCAAAATAACCTTGCATTGCATAATCGACATAGATAATGATGAAAGATACTCGGACATTAGGTTGTTTTTATGGATGGGTAGCGCTGCCAGTCAAACCATTCGCTCCAGGAAGACCACTTCTCTTTTATCATCCACGGTAATTGCTGATTAAAAACATAAAAAAACCGGCTTTTCAGCCAGTCATTCAACCGATATAGCGCATCGCAATTAAAGTCGTATCATCTGCTTTAGAGCCCTCGTGGGCATCAGCGAATGACGTGGTGATATCGACAACATCTCTTGCCAGCAAATATTTTTGCATGATATCGATATCTGTCACCCCGTCAGAAAACATGATGAAATTCATCTGCTCTTCCAATTTCCCAGTCATCACACGGAAAGGCTTCGAATAACCGGTCAGAAACCCCGAGCTTGGAATGTTCCTTTTTTTCTTACGGTTATTGTCTACATACAGAATACCTATGTTGCCAATGGATGTATAAGAGTAGGTCATATTGGTAAAATCCATCTTCAAAATTCCAAGGACGGCACCGCGCTTGCCAAACAAAGCTTTATTACACATTTTCATCAATTCTTCAATTGAGGCATTCACATTATTGTTAATGATATCAATCACAATCTGTGAAGATTCTTTAGCATATTCCCCACTTCCCAAACCATCCGCAAGCGCGCAAATGAATTTATTTTCAGTCTCTGCGTAGCAGTAACTGTCACCACAATGTCTTTGTCCACTTTTTGGCTGCTGATAAACCGAAACCTGAACCTTTTGCATATTAGTCAAAGACCTCCGAGCGGTCTGTCTGTAAAGCTTCCCGCAATTTTTTCAAAGAGCGGCGCTGCAGCCGGGACACATGCATTTGGGATATACCAAGTAAATCACCAGTTTCTTTTTGGCTCTTATTTTCAAAATAAGTGTAATGCAAAATCTGCTGTTCGCGTTCGGAAAGGACTGGCATAATTTTTTCCAGAAGCAACCTTAAATCAGTCTTTTTGAATTCGTCATCCTGCTCTCCCACTATATCTAATAATGACACAGTGCTGCCATCAGAGTCGGCTTCAATTTTACGATCCACCGAAAGAGCCTTATAGCTTTTTCCCATCTCCATTGTTTCCAGAACTTCTTCTTCAGAAACTTCCAGATAACGAGCTATTTCATGGATAGCTGGTGATTTCTTGTTCGCTGTCGTCAACTCATCGACCGCTTTTTTAATCTTCGGCCCCAATTCTTTAATTCTTCTGGGAACGTGAACACTCCACGTTTTATCCCGAATGAATCGCTTGATTTCCCCAATGATGGTTGGAATGGCAAATGACTCAAAGGATTTTCCCATGGTCGGATCGAATCGTTTAATAGCTGCGAGCAATCCAATCATACCTACTTGTACAAGATCTTCATGAATCGCAGAATTCTTGGAGTATTTTCTTGCGATGGATTCCACCAGATCCTTATAGGTGGCAACAAGCTTCTCTTGAGCAATCTTATCTTCCGGTGTTTCTTGTGCGGCTGCTATCCATTTATATATATCTTCTTTTTCTCCATCAAGTCGTCGAGATTTGGTCGTCACTTACGTCCACCTCTACTTCACTCAAGTACTTTGTCATCAGAACAATCACACCGTGCTCATTGTTGATTTCAACTTTGTCCATCAGTGCATTGATCAAAAACAAACCAAAGCCACCTTCGCGAAGATTATTGATTTTTTCATCATGCCTGTAGGGACCGATGCTCTGTTTAATATCTTCCAGCTTAAAACTGCCGCCGCGATCTGCAACCATTACTTCAAGGCGATTATCGTAAACACCGAAACCAATCGTTACCTCGCCTGGTTCATCCTGATAGGCATGTCTGACCGCATTGGTGATAGCTTCGGAAATAGCAACCTTCAAATCCTCTATATCATCATAGGCAAAGCCCATACGGCTGGCAATCCCGGAAACGCTGAGCCTTGCAACACCCACGTACTCTGCTTTGGCAGGAACTCTCATTTCTACAAAATCAAATGCTTCATTCATCCAATTCACCTCATTCTATATCCATGATTTCAGCTAATCCGGTAATATCAAAAAGCCGATGTACCCGTTCTTGCATATTACATAATTTCATATGACTGTTATTTTCTTTTGTGGATTTTAGCGCACTGATAAAAACACCGAGGCCGGTGCTATCCATATAATTGACGTTGTCCAGATCCACCTTGACCAAATAATTTTCTGTCTTGGTCATTGGCAGCAGTGTTTCTTTCAGCTGTGGTGCCGTATATGCATCAACTTCTCCTGCTACTGCCAATACAGCAAAATTCGAATTTTTTTCCGCTACTTTCACTTGCAAATTCATATGTACCCTCCTTATTTAGCCCCTCCTGTAATGACTCACATTCAGGACTAAAAGCCATGCATAGCCTTATTAATTTTTTCGTTTACCAGTGTTTTATACCCCGATTAACAACCTTTGAAACATTCATCGCTTTAAAATGATCAAAGTGAAGTCGTCACGCAAGTGAAAATCCTGCAACCGTTCAAAATGCTTATATACTTGCTCTGTCATTTCCTGAGCGGGTAAATGCATATATTGCTTAATGACTTGCAATACCTCGTCACTTTCGAGGAAACTGTCACCGTACCGGCATTCAGTCACACCATCTGTCAGCAATACAATCATATCGCCTTGTTTCAGAATTTGTTCATATTCGGGATATTCAGCTTCACTGGAAACACCTAACACAAGTCCTTTTGTTTTAATTTCTTCAAATTCTTGTGTGTCCCCATGATAATAAAAACCAGGCTCATGGCCGGCAGATGCAAAATTGAATTTGCTTGTTTCCGGAAAATACTGTGCATAAAACATCGTGATGAACATGCTGGAATCCACGTTTTTTTCAACAACGCGATTCAAGTTTTTCAAGATTCTTTTCGGAGTCATCGTTTTTTCCGGAAGACTGTCCATGGAGTATTTGATCATCGACATACAAAGCGCTGCCGGGATACCCTTGCCGCGCACGTCTGCAAGCGCAATCCCTATCTCGCCATTCTCTCCCAGAACGAAATGATGATAATCACCGTTCATTTCATGTGCGGCAACACTGGTCACACCGATGTCCAGATTTTCAACAACAGGGACAGTGGTTGCCAGCAGCGTTTTTTGCATATCCGCTGCAATTTTCAATTCTGACTTAATTTCCAGCTGTTTTTCTCTCAATGCCTGATATTCTTTCATTGCCATACCATAGGAAATCATGGTCTCCAACAAGAAATTCATCCCTTTCAGCTGTTCAGCCGGGATATCTTGTCCAAGCTCTTCCATGGACTTTATATGCAAATGTATAATCTCTTCAGGCGGAATTCCGTCACGTATAAAACCTTTGGAAATCTGCTCGGCACCATAAAGCGCTTTTTCATCTCTCGTTTCAATATATAGCCTTAGAAGGTCCTTATAGCTCGTCCCTTCAATATCTATGGCACCCATTCCCCCAAACCTCCTTATCCATCTACACGAATCTGTTACATCCACTACACAAAAAAAGCATTATCATATACAGCCAGTCACAAGCTTTAACGCAGCCACTTCACTGTTGTAATAACTGTACCCTTCCCAACTTCCGATTGAATGTTGAATTCGTCCATCAGGCGCTTGACACCCGGAAGTCCGGCACCTAGCCCACCCGATGTAGTGTACCCGTCTTCCATGACCTGACTGATGTTCTGGATACCTGGCCCTGTATCAGTGGCGATGATCCGAAGCCCATTCTGATGGATGCCCTCTACTTCCTCAAAGGCTACCGTACCCTGTTCAGCATATAAATAGATGTTGCGGGTGATTTCTGATATAGCTGTTGCAATTCTGGCTTGATCAACGGTGCCAAAACCAATTTTCTTGGCGATTTCTCTACCTAGCTGCCTTGCACCGACAATGTCCCATTCCTGCTTTATCGCAACAGAGGAATGCATTTTCATACTCATTCCCCCAATTCCTGATGGAGTTTCATAAGGCCTTGCTCCAAATCCAGTGCGGTTTGCACATTTTGCAAATGAATGCCTAAGTCGATCAAAGTGATCGCTACAGCTGGCTGGATACCAGTCAACACCACTTTCGAACCCATAAGGTCTGACATGGTGACAACCTCTCCAAGCACCTTTGCGATGAATGAATCAATGATATCCACCGATGTCAAATCAACCACTACACCAGTCGCACCAGTTTCATGGATCCGATTCAATAAATCTTCTTGAAACTGAATGGCTGTCTGGTCATCCAATTCTGTCTGTATAGAAATCAATAGATAATTGCTTAGCTTCAGAATAGGAATACGCACTTTGTTCACACTCCTTTGATGGAATTAAGCAGCTTTTCAATATCGAATTCCTTGGCAGCATCCAAATCTGAAATTTTTCGGTTGGTTTTTTCTAACGCGCTCATAAAACCTTTTTCCAATGTACTTTTCGTCGGGAATTTTTCCAAATCGATGCCAAGATTCACTATGGTCTGAGCAATTTCCGGCCGGATGCCGGACAGAATACAGGTTGCACCTACCAATCGTACCGCTTCCGCTGCCTGAATGATATGATGCGCCACCATCGTGTCAACCACAGGAACACCGGTGATATCGATTAAAACTACTTCCGCGTTATGACGGATGACGCCATCCAGTAAATTCTCCATGATCAGTTTTGCTCGTTCTGTATCAATAGTCCCAATTAATGGCATGACTGTAATGCCTTCCACTACCGGGATGAGTGGAGCAGACAGTTCCTGCAGCGCTACACGCTGCAATGAAACGATATTTTCCCAGCTGCCGGAATATTCATTGACAAGCTGACGGATAATCGGTTCCACCCACTGGTCAACACTCGTCAAAATAACAGAAAAGGAACCACTGTTCACCTTTTCTGTCGTATCAAGAATATATTCGATCGTGACTCTGCGAAATACCTGCAGTCCATCTGTTATATAGCTCAATGGCCAACCAAGATTGATGATTTTTTCCGAGAAAAGCTCGACTGATTTGGTTGAACCGCCATCTTTAATGCTTTCGAATATGACATTAACGAATTCCCTGTTCGTATTTTCAAAGAGATCATCTGAAATGGTAGCTGTATAATTTTCTGATTTCAATTTTGCTACCTCTAT
Organism: Tigheibacillus halophilus; assembly: GCF_042683165.1. NCBI lineage: Bacteria > Bacillati > Bacillota > Bacilli > Caryophanales > Bacillaceae > Tigheibacillus > Tigheibacillus halophilus. Next base: position 8,030 of record NZ_JBHUIZ010000001.1, on the reverse strand, counting down.
CATCCACATTTTTACAATGGATTCACTGTTTTCAAGAACGATTTCTTTTAGGTTTTCATCCATGGGATCTCCTCCAGCTCCAAAAATTTCATTTTTTTATATTTTTACATGGAAGCCGGCATTATGCAAACTTTTCACCGCGCTTCATAAATCAGTTTCGGGGGATTTTCAAACTAAAAAACCCTCTGTGATCATCTACACAAAGGGTTATTATTGATGATGGTTACCATACATTTCCTTCAGTCCCAGACTAATTTCCAACGCATGATTGATTTTATGCATCATTTCTTTATCTAATTTGGTAATTTTATCAGTCAACCGTTGTTTATCTAATGTCCTAATCTGTTCCAGCAATATGACAGAATCTCGATCGAAACCATATTTTTTGGCATCGATTTCAACATGTGTCGGCAATTTTGCCTTTTGTATCTGAGCAGTGATCGCTGCTACGATGACTGTGGGGCTGAAACGATTGCCTATATCATTTTGCAGGATCAATACCGGGCGCACGCCCCCCTGCTCTGATCCAACAACGGGAGAGAGGTCGGCAAAATAAACTTCACCTCTTTGTACAATCAAATAGCTACACCCCGATCACTGTTCGCTCTAGGGTGATGACAGCCTCCTCTTCAGCTTCAAAAGCCTCGGAAGCGATTCGAAGATTGATTCTTGCCATTTCTTCATATCCTCTTTGCACGGATTCATAGAAGTTATGAAAATGTTCCTGTTTCTTTGCTTCAAGGTAATTTCTTGTTGCCTGACAGATGAAATCACTAAGATCATTATATTCATTCTTCATTAGACCATCCACCTCATTCAGCAAGTTTGTTGGCATCTTCACCAAAATCTCTTGTAAGCTTTCAGACAAAATCATGCACCTCCACCAACATTCAACGAGCCATTAAATTATCTTTATTAATAATATCATTCAACTGAACCGAATGCAAAGAGATTCTTGGAATTTTTGTGGAAAATCATGCAATTTCCGTTTTATATCTTAAAAAACGGGGAAAAGAAAAAGGTCATTTTGCAAACGAAACCATTTAATGACAACCGATTACCCATTACATATACATTCTTGGCACCCTTTTAGTGATTATGCATGGAACTTCATAATTGATGGTGTCAAGATAATCAGCAACCTCATCCATCTCTATTCGCGCCCCTTCCTGTTCGCCAATCAGGGTCACTTTCGTACCAACTTCATATGGCCCATCCAGCCTGATCATGGTTTGATCCATACAAATCCTGCCAACAATAGGCATCCGCTTGCCGCCGACAAGAACATGGAACCCCTGCAGTTTACGCAGCCAACCATCTCCGTAACCAATTGGTAAAGTGCCAATCCACTCATCTTTCTTTGCAACATAAGTCTGCCCGTAGCTGATGGAGGAGCCCGCAGCAACTTTTTTGACATGCACGAGTCTGCTATGCAGAGAAAACGCTGGCCGTAATGCAATCCTTTTTTCAGTTTTGACTGATTTTGAAGGATACAGCCCATACATGGATATGCCAAAACGGATACAATTATACATCTTCTCTGGAAATCGAATCGATGCTGCGCTATTGCCAATATGGACAGTGAGCTTTTCGTACCCACTGGCTTCCGCTGCAGAAAGCATTTTTTTGAAATATGCCAACTGCTGATTGAAATAGTGTAAATCCTCGCTATCTGCAGTCGCAAAATGAGTGAAAATACCGGTTAATTGCACACCTTTGCATTTACGCAGTGTGATGAAAAAGTTTTCCAGCTCCTGCTCATCACGAACGCCTATCCTTCCCATACCGGTATCAAGCTTCAAATGAATATGCACAGGCTTGTTAAGCTGCATTGCCTCAACCTGCTGCAGCCACTCGGGCTGAAATACCGTCAGCGTAATATCATGCGCAGCGGCAACACAGGCGTCCTCTGGAGACACCCACCCCAGGACAAGAATCGGTACCTGGATAGATGCCTCTCTCAAAACTAGCGCCTCTTCTAATAAAGCGACACCAAGTGCCTGCGCTCCGGCTTCTATTGCCGCTTTGGCAACCGGGACACTGCCATGTCCATACCCATCCGCTTTTACAATGGCCATCAAGCAAGTATCTTTAGGCAATTTACACTTCATTTGAGAAATATTATGTCCAATTGCTTCCAAATTTATTTCCACCCAAGTTTTTCTGGATATAAACTCTTTCATTTCATGCCCTGATCAACCAGGGCGCACCCCCCCTCGCCAAACTGGCGAAATACCTCTTAGCACATTATTTCTCTTTCTTTTTATAGTGTCAAGCAGGGGTAGGGCGAGCTGCTTTTTAGGAAGGGCAGGAGCCCGAGAACAAGCGATTTTTAGGGCAAGCGGGAATTGCGCTGTACCAAGAGACTTTCAATTCGTGAACCACTCACAGGCAAATTCTCGTAATCAGTGGTTCACACGGCTTTTGAACCAACCATACACGTACAAAACTCAAAATGAAGAGGCAGAGGCTGTCCAAGCCAGCTGTTTTCACGGAGGCGCATGTTTACAGTTGAGCAATCATCACACATTCCAGGCGGGCTCTGCACGATGAACAGCTTCATTGATTTTTGGGTGGACTACTCACACCGATGAGCCACGCTACCTTTTTTCCGCACAATACCTCACACCAGCAAGCAGCTCACCAACTATCGAGCAGGCTACACGTGCGTTTTTCCTAAAAACAAAAGCAGACTCTCCATGAAGAAATAGAGTCTGCTATGTGATAGTCATTTATTTCACTTCTTTGCCTGCAACAGATTCAGCTACTTGAATCAATTCTTCTTTCGTGAGCTGTTCACTGGCCAAGATATAGTTGGTACCATTTTCAGTCCATTCCAGTGACTTATCTGAAAGTGCTCCAATTGATTTTCCAAGGTTGACAAGTTCCCCATCGACCTGTTTAGGATAAGACATTGTTTCCTGGCTCGCCTTTTTTTCCTGAATCAATGTAAAGCCTTTTTCACCAGTATAAGACATAATGACACGCTTTCCATCAGCCAAATTGATTTCTTGCTTCTCGGCAAGCTCCGCTCCCGCAGTGAATTCTGGGAAGAAAACCGTCAGCGAATCTGTTTCATTGTCTTGATTTTTGGAGACCGGCAATTCGGCTACAGCACTTGTCATAATATCCTTTAGGACGAAATCTTTTTTCTTGAAGCTTGGATCCAGATCAAAGTTTTGGAACTTCACTTCCACCAAAGACTTTTTATCTTTATCAAGAACCTTGACCATTACTGGCGTATACGTTTTCTTGTCGATATAAATCTCCTGGAATGGCAAATTGTTATTGCTTTGGTAGTTCGTTTTTGTTTGGAAAACATAATGTTTATCTGTTGCCTTGAATGTTGCATCTTTATCCTTCTTGATGTCCTTGACAAGTGATTGGAATAAATAAGGCTGGCTGCTGTTATCCGGCCACTCTGTTTGGAATTTGAAGCTTTTATTCAAGGAAGGTGTCAGTACATATACACCATCATTGTTTTTCAAAATGATTTGGTTGCTTTTTTTGTCCTGGTCACTGTCAAGTGACACCCGGTAGAAATCCTTTTTTTTATGCCAGATATCAATAGAGTATGTTTGGTCTTCCTGTCCCGTTTTCATGCTCATTTTTGCTTTTGCCTTATATCCGCTCATATCATTCATCTTATTTTCCATTTTTTTCATAACATCTTCCTGCGACTTTTCTCCACATGCTGACAGCAGCAATACCATGCCGACAGCAAGTACGAGCCACAATGTCATTTTCTTCATCATGTACATATCTCCCCTGCCTCATTTCGGTGTATAATGCGCTTGTCGTGACACCCGTGGTATCCGACTGCATATCCGCGTATTCTCCTGTAGTAGGATTAGGACAAAGGGAACATGTTAAATTCGAAAAAATGCCCTTTTCGAATCAAGAAAATGTACGATAAACGCTGGCAATTCCTTCAATGACATCCGTAGCCAATAAATCATGATACGAATGGCCGGATTGAACTTGAAGATCTGCCGACATGCCGTGCACGAAGCATGCATTGCACAAGGACTGGAAAATGCTTTGTGATTGCATCATCATGGCAAGGATGATGCCTGTCAGTACATCGCCGCTGCCGCCTTTTGCTAATCCCGGATTGCCTGTCGTACTAACAGCTTGATTGCCATCGGGAGAAGTGATGATAGTGTACTTGCCTTTCAGAACAACATAGACATGATGTTCTTCGGCAAACTCCCTTGCATAACGGAACGGACTCCTAGTCAGGTCAGAGATGTCCATCTCCAGCAGCCTGGCCATTTCTCCCATATGCGGGGTCAAAATGGTAGGCTCGTTCCGTTGTTTTAAACGTGCAAGCTGATTTTGTAAAAGATAAAGGCCATCGCCATCAATGATTAAGGGGCATGTAGTTTCCTGCAGCACACTTTCTAAAAGCGCTGCCGTTTTCGTTTCCCGGCCCACGCCAATCCCGAAGGCGACCCCATCCTTGTCATCAAGCGGCAAATCGTCGGCAATCAGGTGCCCCTTTTCAGATGCCCCAATTTGATACATCGCCTCAGGAGACAAACAGGCAATACGATCAATCACCTTCTCCGTAGAGACTGCCGTCATTAATCCCGCTCCCGTTCGCAGAGCAGCTCTCACTGTCATCGCAAAAGATCCGGGCATGTTGTCACACCCACCGATGACCAATCCTTTGCCATGATCGCCTTTATGAGAATTTACATCTCTTTTTGGCATCGTAGTCCTGAAAAAGACATCATCTGCCACAAAACAAGCAGCGTTTTCAGAAATCAATGTTTGGGGATGGCCGATGGAAACAACCTCCCAATTCCCATAATAGTTTGCTGTATGCGGCAGAAAAACGCTGGTTTTTGGGGCTGCAATGACAATTGTTTCGTCAGCTTGGATGCTAGTGAATGCTTCTGCTCCCTCATCCGCGGGCAGCCCGGAAGGAATGTCGACGGAAACTATCTTTCCCCCTTTTTCATTTATAAAAGCAATCACGCTTGCCAACGGCTCCCGAACCAAACCATCAACCCCGATACCGAGCAGTGAATCAATCACGACATCTGCTTCTGATATCACCTGCTTCCATTCAGCTGAATCATCCAAAAGCAGACACGTGCCATTACAAGCAAGGTATAGCTGCTTGAAAAACTGCACCTGTTCAGACAATTTTTGATCCGGGACAACCTGCAATACCGATACACGATACTGTTCGTTTTGCAATGTCCTTGCGATCACATAGCCGTCCCCGCCATTATTTCCCGGTCCGACAACAATAAGAATTTTATCGGCAGCATTCACTTTTTGTCTGACCTTTTCTGCTACAGCTCTTCCGGCATTTTCCATTAAAAGCTTACCGAATCCAATTTTTTCCATTGTGCAATGGTCGATATCGTACATTTCTTTCGCGGTGACTATAAACACACAGTTCCCTCCTACCCGCACTAAAAATATATGAGACAGCCCTTGGTAATATGCTTAGCTTGGACTTCTGTTTTCATAGATATTGCTATGACAGCGGATTGCTTGAAGTGGAGTCATGCCTGGCCTCCATTACAACCTGGGCAACCGCATAAGCCTCGCTATGAGACAGTGAAACAAATATATGATATTGTTCAAAGCCTTTAACACGGAGGCGGGGCGCCCCTTTTTCGTTTGGCAGTACCTCCATATCCTTGAACCCGAGATGGCCAATACCAGTGCCTGCTGCTTTGGAGAAGGCTTCTTTTGCAGCGAATCTGCCGGCCAGGAATTCTACCCGCCTTTTGTCCGACCTCATAGCCTGAAAAAAATGCTGCTCCTTTTCTGTTAGTACCCTTTCTATAAAAGCCGTATTCATTATTTTGTCTCGCATTCGATGCAGCTCTACAATATCTATACCGATACCTGCAATCATTTTATTGCCCCCTTGCCTCAAACAGTTTACTTTTTACAATGATCGGTTTGGTATTATAATGGATTTTAAAAATGAATAGTTATATTATGTATATATAATAGTAGGTTTCGGAGACGTTTTCCAGTTTACGTCCACTTGCATTTTTAACAAAACAAAAATAAGGGTGTAGAACACCTGTTCGTTATGTTCCGCACCTTTATTTTTTTTCGTTATATTTGTGTTATGTTCATGCAATTGTAATCAATACAGTATAACTTCCTTTATTTACACGTTGGTTCTCTTATAAATGAGCGTCCGTCACACTATCCAGTGGTAGATATTCTTCATTTATATTTAATATGTTATTAAGTGGATCCACACTAAGCAGATGTCCTTTTATTTTATGGTGATCATTGTTTTTAAAATACTTAACTTCAATTGGCAAGTCATATTCGAGAGCATGCTGCAGATTGATATTAATCTCAGCTATCTGATCCTCCCCCAAAATTGGCTTCTCTTTGTACTCTTTTTGGTCGAACAATTTCCTTAAAGCTTCCTGGTGTTCTGTAAGCATTAACGCTGTCCATTTTTTCGTACCACGATCATTCGCTTCCATCATGCTCCTACCCTCTTTCTGCTTTGTCCAGCTGATAATATGCTTTCCAGTTTAAATGTGCGCACTTGCTTGCGGTAATAGCAGTAGGCGGTGACGTAATCATCATGTAATTGCAACACACGTATATACCTCTCCGTAATTTGGTTTTTATTGGACACATAAAATATAATGATTTTTTCTTTGTTTTCAAGCGACCGCCTCAATAAACCTTCCACTGAAAACACCCCTTTATACGAACATTTATTCTATTGTATCACAAAACAAGAACGTATATACGCATTAGTTTATGGAAATTTTTTCATTTTAATGTAATAAAAGGTTGACCATTTAACCTTATAGGGTTATAATTAATATATAAACAGGAGGTGAACAAGTGGAATACTTAGGAAAAACAATAGCCTCAGCAATCTCACTTCTAACCATTTACAAACTTTGGTTGTCGGTCCAAAAGTCAAGGTTAGAGAATGAAAAACTGAGGCAAGAAATTAAAAAGATGAGAAGGGGAGGTTAATCCCCTCTCTCATCACTAAGTATAACACGAAAAAAATGAAAATATTACTCTTAATTATGATAGTAATTACCATCGTATTGGGAATATGGAAATGGGCCTTGCTTAACACTAAAAGGAAACTTAAAAGAGAAAAGGAGCAATTAACTAGTGAGCAAACTCGAAGAAATTAATAAATATATGACCCCTAATGAAGCAGCTTACACATGGGGGATAAACCAAGAGACAGTGAAAAATAAACTGAAACCTTCAATAGTTGGACAAGATACCCTAGATGAAATGATTCGAAAAGGACTCATTAAGTATTTCCTTCACCCAAATGGAAAGCGAAAAGAATGGATTTTATCAATTGAAGCAATGGAAAAATGGTTTGGAAAAAAACGTAGCCAAGGGAGCGAGTAACTATGAAAATAGGCATGAGAAAGCCCAGTCTTAAAAAGCGAATATCTGCTCGGACAAGTATAAAAAGACAAGTCGTCCATCGAGCTGGTTTAAAGATGCCTAAGGGCTATGGCTGGGTTCGGAATCCGAAGCGATATGCTTATAATAAAGTGTACCACCGAACAACGTTTGACATCTTCAAGCTGATTAAAAAACTGTTTAAATAACTCCTCGGCGGATGAGGGGTTATTTTTGCCCGGTGATATTGAAGCATACGAAGGATGTTGTTGCGGAATTGATGCAGATGCTTGACCGCGAACTTTGTCGAGAGAATATCCTTACAAAGCATAGATCTAAAGCATTATAATCAAGCTAGGTACATAAAACACTAAAGGCAAATCGACTGAAAGGTCGTGACGCAAAGCCACAGGTCTAAGGCGACGCTAAGATGGCTGGGCTGCAGAATAGGAGTGAACATGCAGAAGTTAGACGCGGAATGGATGGAGCTCATTATTGCTGCAATTGAATTAGGGTTAACAAAAAAGGATGTAAAAGGATTTTTAAATAAAGAGGTTCACAAAAAAGCAGCCCCGCAATGGTGGTTACCCCTAAAAGTTAGAGTTTTATTATGCAGCTGATTGGCTGGATTGAGTTCGGTATTCGAC